>NZ_JBSFNC010000102.1:0-33534 GCF_053586895.1 Amycolatopsis sp. NPDC003731
CGCCGGGGCCGCCGCCACGCTGAACGCGTTGACCGCGGCCGAGTGGCCGTTCGTGACACCGTTGGTACTGAACGCCTTGAGCGAGCCCGAAGCCACGAACCGGCCGCGGATCACGTTCAGCGCGATGAAGCGGTCGGCGCCGCTGTACTTGACCACCGCGACCTTGTAGCCGGAGCCGGTGGTGGGCACGCTCGCGATCTCGTACGGGTTCTGCGAACCGGACTGCGCGTTCTCGCTGGAGGCGACGACGCTGCCGGAAGAGTTCAGGATGAACAGGTCGTAGTCGTTGGCGGATTTGCCCCACGGGTCGGACCAGAACAACGTCACCGGCTTGCCGAGCGAGCCCGCCGAAAGCGCGTCGAAGTTCTGCGTGGTGCTGCTCGGGTCGAAGTCGTGCGGGGTCCCGGTGACGCCGCTGATCTTCGACGACGAGGCGCGGAAGTCACCCTCGTAGTAGCCGCTGGTGCCGTCGGTCGCGTTGCCCGAGTTGCCGGCCGAGGAGAAGTACAGGACGCCCGCCGCGGTCACGTCGTTGACCGCCTGCGCGACCTGCGTGTCCTGGAACGGCGATTCGTCGAAGTAGGAGACGTCGTCGACGATGACCTTGCAGTTGCCGGTGGTGCGCAGCGCGCGGATGTTCGCGGCGAAGCTGGCTTCGCTGGTGAACGCGGTCGCGAAGCCGAGGGTCGCGTTCGGCGCGAGGTCGTGGATGATCTCGAGCATCGCGGTGCCCTCGTCGCCGCTGCCCTTCTGGCCGGACAGGACGTCCACCGCGGGCAGCTCGCCGGCCGCCTGCGACTTCGCCAGGGAGTCGACGCCGTCGGACAGCACGCAGACCTTCACGCCGGAGCCGCTGACGCCGTAGGTCGTGCGGGCGGTGTCGGCGCCGTGCGCCTTGTCCCCTTCGGACACCTGCGTCGCCGCGGCGGCCGCCTGCGCGGACGCGGCCTTGCGGAAGTCGCGGTTGCCCTGCTCGCTCCAGGTGGTGGCCTGCGCGGCGGGCTTGACCTCGGTGACGTCGGCCCGGCCGGCGATCGCGTCCAGGGCGGACAGCGGCAGGTCGGCGCGGACGGCACCGTCCGGCGCGGCGTAGCGGACGGTGCCGCCCGCCGCCTTGACGGCGTTCGCGACGGCCTTGCCCTGCGCGGCGATGTCGACCGAGACGGTACCGGCGTTGCTGACGCCGACGCCGGAGCGGTAGTCGGGCAGCTTCGCGGCCAGCGACCGGTCGGCCCGCAACCGCTTCTCGACGACGAGTTGGCTCGATTGCTTGCGCTCGGCGGGGCTCAGGCTCTTCTTGATGCTCTGCAGCGCGTTGATGCCCGCTTCGGTGCGCGCGGCCGCAGCGTCCACGGTGGACGGCTGCGCCGCCGAGACCCCCGTCGTCAGCAGCAGCGCGCCGACCGTCAGCGGAACCGCGTGCGCGGCGACCCGGCTGAATCTCACCATCGATGTCTCCCTGTGGTACTCGGCCACCCGACCGAATGACACCCGACCGGGTGTAATGGGGAGAATCTAAGGAGTGACCGAGCCGGATTCCAGCGACCAAAGTCGGGAACGCCTTCGCGTCCACATACTGGAACGATCAGGGGAATGTGAGAACTATTTTTCCCCGGCCGTGTCCGGTTTCGATTTCCCGGTGCGCGGCGACGGCCTCGTTGTACGGGTAGGCCCGGCGCACCAGGAAGCGCAAGTCGCCCTTGGCGTAGAGAGCGGCCAGCTCGGCGAGCCGCGCGGCCGAGCGTCCGGACTTCGAGACGAGCACCCCGAGCCCCGCGGCCCGGTCGTGGTCGACGAGGGTGAGGATCCGGTTCCGTGCCCTCACCAGTTCGAGTGAGACGTCCAGCGCCGCTCCGCCGGCCCCGTCGAGCACGACGTCGAGACCCTGCGGCGCGGCGGCGAGCACGCGCTCCTTCAGCCCTTCGCCGTAGACGACGGGGGTCGCGCCCAGCTCGCGCAGGTAGTCCTGGTTGGCCTCGCTCGCGGTGCCGACCACCCGGGCGCCCCGCAGCTTGGCGAGCTGCACGGCGACGGTGCCGACCGAGCCGGCGGCGCCGTGGATCAGCAACGTCTCCCCTTCGCGCAGGTCCAGCGTTTCCAGCGCGATGGAGGCGGTCTGCGCCCCGGCGGTGAACCCGCCGGCGACCTCCCACGGCATTTCCGGCGGCTTCGGCGTGACATCGGCAGCGGGAACGACAATGTACTCGGCGGCGGCCTGCACGGCGGTGAAGCCGAGAACTTCGGTGCCGGCGTCGAGTTCGCCCTCGTCGACGACGCCGGCGAACTCGTTCCCGGGCACCCGAGGCCAGCCGAGCGCGAGGTGCGGCGGCTCCCACCCGGCCCGCACGGCGGCATCGAACGGCTGCACCCCGGCGACCTTGACCCGCACCCGCACCTCCCCCGGTCCGGCGTGGGGTTCCGGCAGGTCGAGGACGCGGAGCACTTCGGGCCCGCCGAATTCGGTGAACGCTACGGCTTTCATGGCCTCAGTCTGGAACTTCGAGCTAACTCGAGGTCAAGACGGTCAGTTCGGGCCAGCGGGCCGGCCACCGGGCGGCCTTCCGCTCGTAGACCGCCCGTGGCGCGAGCACTGGGTTCGGCCGGACGACCGCGCCACGCCGGACCAGGCCGGCACCCTGACCACATTGATGCACGCGTCCTCGGCGTACCGAGGTGACTACGCATCCATTTTGGACGGTTACGCAGTCGCCCCCGGGTACGTCGAGACCAACCCGACCTTCATCGCCACGAGCGGCACCGAGATCCTCGGCTTCTACGCACTCGTGGCCGCGGAACTCGACCTGCTCTTCGTCGCGGACCGGGCCCAGGGGCTCGGCATCGGCGCGCGCCTGATCACGCACATGCTCGCCGAGGCCCGTAGTCGTGGGCTCGAGTCGGTGCGCGTCGTCTCGCACCCGCCCGCGCTGGCCTTCTACGTGCGGATGGGCGCGCGGCGCACCGGCACGATCCCCGCCAGACCACCGAAGATCGGCTGGGACCGGCCGGAGCTCCGCTTCGACGTCCCTACATGTTGATCATGTGACCCGCGAGGCCGTGGATCGCTTCCTTGACCGCTTCGCCCAGCGTCGGGTGGGCGTGGACGTTGCGGGAGACCTCGTGCACCGTCAGGTCCCACTGCTGGGCCAGCGTCAGCTCCGGCAGCAGCTCCGTCACGTCCGGGCCGATCAGGTGCCCGCCGATCAGCTCGCCGTACTTCGCGTCGCTGATCAGCTTCACGAAGCCGGCCGCGTCGCCGAGGCCGTGGGCCTTGCCGTTGGCCGTGAAGGGGAACTTCGCCACCTGGACGTCGAAGCCCTTCTCGCGGGCCTGCTCCTCCGTCCAGCCGAAGCTGGCGATCTGGGGCTGGCAGTACGTCGCGCGCGGGATCATCGGGAAGTCGAGCTCCATCGTCTCGGCGCCCGCGATCGTCTCCGCCGCCACCACGCCCATCGACTCCGACGCGTGCGCCAGCATCAGCTTCGCCGTCACGTCGCCGATCGCGAAGATGTGCTCGACGTTCGTGCGGCCGCGGCCGTCCACCGCGATCGCGCCGCGGTCGGTCAGGGCGACGCCCGTCTTCTCCAGGCCGTAGCCCTCGACGCGCGGCTGGAAGCCGATCGCCTGCAGGACCTTGTCGGCCTCGAGGACCTGCTCGCCGTTCTTCTCCGAGGACACCGTCACGCGCACGGACGAGCCCGAGTCGTCGATCGACTCCACCCGGGTCGACGTCAGCACCTTGATGCCGAGCTTGCGGTACCGGCGCGCCAGCTCCGCCGAAACCTCGGCGTCTTCCAGGGGCACCATCCGGTCGAGGAACTCGACGATCGTGACGTCGACGCCGTAGTTGTGCAGCACGTAGGCGAACTCGACACCGATCGCGCCCGCGCCGGCGATGACGATGCTCGACGGCAGCTCGCTCGACAGGATCTGCTCTTCGTAGGTCACCACGCGCTCACTGCGCGAAGTCCCCGGCAGCAGCCGGGTGGTCGCGCCGGTCGCGATGACGCAGTGATCGAACGTGATCCGCTCGCCGTCGACCTCGAGGGTGTGGTCGTCGACGAACGTGCCGTGCCCGTCGAACTCGGTGATCTTGTTCTTCTTCATCAGGAAGTGCACGCCCTTGACGCGCCCCTCGGCGACCTTCCGGCTCCGCTCGTACGCGGCCGTGTAGTCGACCTTGATCGGGCTGTCGGAGGAGATCCCGAACGCCTTCGCCTCCTGCGTGACGACGTGCGCCAGCTCGGCGTTGCGCAGCAGCGCCTTCGACGGGATGCACCCGACGTTCAGGCAGACGCCACCCCAGTACTTCTCCTCGACCACCGCGGCGCTCAGCCCCAGCTGGGACGCGCGGATCGCCGCGACGTAGCCGCCCACCCCGGCCCCCAGCACGACGACATCAAAGTGTTGTGCACTCATGCCTCGAAACTACCCTTCCGAGCACCGTCGGGCGGGGTGACCCGGACCTCACGCGGCACTGCGGCCCAGGCCTCACGCGGCGATGAGCTCGCGCAGGGCGGCCACCACCTCCTCCGGCCGTTCCTCGGGCAGGAAGTGCCCGCAATCCAGCACGTGCGTCCGCAGGTCGGGCGCCCACGAGCCCCACACCGCCGCGGGATCGAACGGCAGCTCGCCCGCCGGCCGCTGCCACAGCGCGGCCACCGGCATCGCCAGCCGCCGCCCGGCGGCGCGATCGGCCGCATCGTGCTCCGCGTCCACCGTCGCGCTCGCCCGGTAGTCCGCGCACACCGCCGCGATCGCCTCCGGCATCGAGGCCGCCGCCAGGTACGCCGCCCGGACCTCCGGCGGGATCGCCGCAGGATCGCGCACCCAGGCGTCGAGGAAGTGCCCGAAGAACAC
The DNA here is from genome assembly GCF_053586895.1 of Amycolatopsis sp. NPDC003731. NCBI lineage: Bacteria > Bacillati > Actinomycetota > Actinomycetes > Pseudonocardiales > Pseudonocardiaceae > Amycolatopsis > Amycolatopsis sp. NPDC003731. Next base: position 4,858 of record NZ_JBSFNC010000102.1, read on the forward strand.
CGACGGCGCCGCGCCCAGCATCCGCTCCGGCAGCGGGGGCGGGTGCGCGAGCAGGAACAGGTGGAACGCGAACACGCCGCCGGTGCCCGTCAGCGACTCCCACAGGTCGACGGCCGGGAGCACGTCGAGCACCGCCAGGTGACCGACCGCCGACGGGTGGTCGAGCGCCGCCCGGAACGCCACCAGCGCACCCCGGTCGTGGCCGGCCAGCGCGAACCGCTCGTGCCCCAGGCTACGGGCGAGCTCGACGACGTCCGCCGCCAGCCGCCGCTTCGAGTAGTCGCCCGGTGGCTTGTCGCTGCCGCCGTAGCCGCGCAGGTCGGGACAGATCACCCGGTGGTCGCGCGCCAGCCGCACCGCCACCTCCCGCCAGGCGAGGTGGGTCTGCGGGAAGCCGTGCAGCAGCACCACGGGTGGCCCGGCGCCGCCCTGCGCGACGCCGAGGTGCACATCCCCGACGGGGATCCGCTCGTAGGAGAACCCGGAAATCGTCATGCCGGCAGGCTCTCACCCACCACCGACAAAATCAGGCAGCCAGCGGCGGCCGCTTCCCCCGGAGGGAGGACAGCAGCTCGGTGATCGCGGCCATGATCCGGGCCGTGGCCTCCTCGAGCACCTCCCGCGTCAGTTCGCGCCCGACGAGGTCGGAAAGGTCGACCGGCGGCCCGGCGAGCAGCTCCACGGTCTTGCGCGGCAGCGCCCGCGGGAACTTCGCCGTCGACGGCAGCAGGTGGTGGGTTCCCCAGTTGGCCACCGGGATCACCGGGGCCCCGGTCTCCAGCGCCGCCCGCACGACGCCGGTCTTGCCGCGCATCGGCCAGCCGTCCGGGTCGTTCGAGAACGTGCCTTCCGGGAAGATCGCGACGCATTCGCCCGCCCGCACCGACGCCACGAGGTCGCGGTAGGCCTCCGCGGCCGTCGCCGCGCCGCGGTAGACCGGGATGTGGCGGCCCGAGCGCATCACGCGGCCGACCACCGGCACCTTCCACAGCGACGCCTTCGCCAGGTAGCGCGGCACGCGGCCGGCGGCGAGGCAGAACGCCGTGAGCGTCGTCGGGTCGGCGAACGACAGGTGGTTCGACGCCACCAGCACGCCGCCGGTCTTCGGGATGTGGCGCGAGCCCCGCACGCGGAACCGGGTGGACTGGACCAGGAACTGCCAGACCACCTCGATGGCGAAGCTGTACCAGGCGCCACGGCCGGCGCGGGCGAAGCGCCGGCCGTAGGCGATCATCTGGCGTCGGGTGAGCAGTTCACCCTCGAGGTCCAGGGCGGTCCAGCGGTCCATGACTGTCATTCGTAGCCCACGACCGGCCGGATCGGCCCCCGCCCGCGCCGAACGCGGCGCAGATCACAGCGAAAACTTTCAGAGCCGCTCGAGCACCACGACGGGGATCTCGCGGTCGGTCTTCTTGGCGTACTCGTTGTAGTCCGGCCAGACGGCGGCCAGCTTGTCCCACAGCTTCGCGCGCTCCTCGCCGGACGTCGTGCGGGCGCGGGCCTTGAACTTGTCCGCCTTGATCTGGACGCCGACCTCGGGGTGCTCGACGAGGTTGAAGTACCAGCCGGGGTGGTTCGGCGCGCCGCCCTTGGAGGCCACGATCACCGCGTTCCCGTCGACTTCCTGGTAGATCAGCGCGAACTTGCGCTCCTGCCCGGTCTTGCGGCCGGTGGTGGTCAAGACCAGTGTCGGGACGCCTTCCTTCCACTCGTGGCCGACCTCGCCATCGGTCTCCTCGTAGCGGCGGACGTGCTCGTCACCGAACAACATGCGGTGCTTCCTTTCGTGGACGTCGGCAGTGGCGGGCTCACCACTTGAAGGTTCTCCTTGTTTGCAACACACACAAAGCGCGCGATCTTCCCGCCGGTTTTCACTCGTTCGGGGGAGGTCCCCCGAGCAGCGGCTTCTCCCGGCACACCCCCCTCCCAGTAGATTGCACCGACCGAGCACGCCGAGACACTCGAGACCGATCTTGGAGGAGCCAGCCATGAAGGCCCGGCCGCACGTGACACTCGAAGACGTGGCACGCAGCGCGAACGTCTCGCTCGCGACGGCGTCGCGGGTGCTCAACGGCACCGCGTCCGTCCGCGCCGACCTGCGGGAGCGGGTGTCCGCCGCCGCGGCCGAACTGGCCTACGCCCCCAACGCGCACGCCCAGGCCCTCGCCGGCGGCACGCACCGCACGGTCGGCGTGATCTGCCACGACGTCAGCGACCCGTACTTCGCGGCCATCGCGGGCGGGGTGATGCGGGTGGCGACCGACAACGGGCTGCTCGTCATGCTGGCCGGCACGTTCCGCGACCCGGACCGCGAAGTCGCCTACGTGTCGACGCTGCGGGCGCAGCGGGCCGCGGCCATCCTGCTCATCGGCTCGGCGTTCGAAGACCGGGCGTGGGAACGCGCGATGGCCGCCGAGCTGGAGCCCTACCGGCGCGGCGGCGGCCAGGTCGCGGCGGTCAGCAGGCACCGCGGCCTCAAGATCGACACCGTGCAGCCGGACAACAAGGGCGGCGCCGCGGCGCTGGCGAAGGAGCTGGTCGGCCTCGGCCACAAGCGGTTCGCCGTGCTGGCCGGGCCGCGGCGGCTGAGCACCGTGATCGACCGGCTGGCCGGGTTCTCCGGCGAACTCGCCGCGCACGGCATCGAGCTGCGCGAGGAAGACGTCGTCGAGGCCCCGTTCAGCCGCGACGGCGGCTACGAGGCGACGAAACGGCTGCTCGCCGGCCGCAAGCGCAAGCTGCCGACCTGCCTGTTCGCCGTCACCGACGTGATGGCCATCGGCGCGCTGACGGCGTTGCGCGAGGAAGGCCTGTCGGTGCCCGGCGACATCTCGGTGGCCGGGTTCGACGACATCCCGGTGGTCCGCGACCTCGCCCCGGCGCTGACCACCGTGCGGCTGCCGCTGGAGGAACTCGGCGAACGCGCGATGGACCTGGCGATCAAGGGCTCCGCGGGTGCCCGGCCGCGGACGGTCCGGCTGTCCGGCGAAGTCGTCCTGCGCGAAAGCACCGGCCGCCCCAAGCGGTGACCCCACCGGGCCTTGCCGCGGGCGCGGCACAGGCCCTACCGTGGGTTCAGAAAGCGCTTTCTGCCCCTTCCGGAGGTCTCCGATGCTCGTGCTCCCGGCCCCCGGCGGCGAGCTGCTGAACTGGTCGCCGTCCGGGCCACGGCCCCCCGCGCCCCCGAAGACGCCGCCGACCTCGCGCATCGCCTACGCCGCCGCGCACGTCGTCGCGGACGCGCGGGCCGACGAGCCGTACGCCGTGGATTGGGACGCGACGCTGGCCTTCCGCGAGCACCTCTGGTCGTCCGGGCTCGGCGTCGCGGAGGCGATGGACACCGCGCAGCGCGGCATGGGCCTCGACTGGGCGACGACGCGGGACCTGGTGACCCGCACCGGCGCGGTCGCGGCCGGGCGCCGCTGGTGCGCCGGGGTCGGCACCGACCAGCTGCCGCCGGGACCGGCCACCGTCGCGTCCATTGTGGACGCCTGGCGCGAGCAGCTCGCCCTGGTCGCCGGCGCGGGCGCGGTCCCGGTCGTGATGGCCAGCCGCGCGCTGGCCGCGGCGGCCACGGGTCCGGACGACTACCACGCGGCGTACGGGAAGCTGCTGTCCGAGGCGGGCGGCCCGGTGCTGCTGCACTGGCTGGGCGAGCAGTTCGACCCAGCGCTGGCCGGCTATTGGGGTCACGCCGACGTCCGCGCCGCCGCCCGCGAGCTGGCGGCGCTCTGCGCCGAGCACGCGAGCGCGATCGCCGGGGTCAAGGTGTCGGTGCTCGACGCCGAGGTCGAGGTCGAGTTCCGCCGGGCGCTCCCGGACGGCGTCGCCTGCTACACCGGCGACGACTTCAACTACCCGTCGCTGATCGCCGGGGACGCCGAAGGCCACAGCGAGGCCCTGCTCGGCATCTTCGACCCGCTCGCCCCGGTCGCCGCGGCGGCGCTGGCCCGCCTGGACGCCGGCGACGAGGGCGGGTTCCGCGCCCTGCTCGACCCGACCGTGCCGCTGTCGCGCGAGATCTTCCGCGCGCCGACCCGGCACTACAAGACCGGCGTCGTGTTCCTGGCCCACCTCAACGGCCACCAGGACCACTTCCGGATGATCGCCGGGAGTGAGTCCGCGCGCACGATCACCCACCTGGCGACGCTGCTGCGGCTGGCCGACGAGGCCGGCGTGCTGGCCGACCCCGACCTGGCCGAGGCCCGGATGCGGCCGCTGCTGCAGGTGGCGGGGGTGGCGTGATGGACCCCCGGCTGAGCCTCAACCAGATCACCACGAAGTCCTGGTCGCTGCCCGAGGCCGTGACCGGCTGCGCCGAGGCGGGCGTCGGCTGGATCGGGCTGTGGCGCGACAAGGTCGCCGAAACCGGCGTCGACGAGGCCGCGCGGTTGCTCAAGGAGCACGGTGTGCGGGTGTCGTCGCTGTGCCGCGGTGGGTTTTTCACCGGCGTGACACCGGAAGGGTCCCCTGTGGACGGTCTGGCGCAGACCCGGGAGGCGATCGACGAAGCCGCGACGCTCGGCGCCGACGTGCTGGTGCTGGTGGTGGGCGGGATCGCGGGCAACGACCTGGCCGCGTCCCGCCAGCGCGTCGCCGACGCGGTGGGCGAGCTGGCGCCGTACGCCGGCGAGCGCGGGGTCCGGCTGGGCCTGGAGCCGCTGCACCCGATGCAGTGCGCGGACCGGTCGGTGCTGTCCACTGTGGACCAGGCGCTGGCGATCGCGCTCGATCACCCGGCCGAGCAGGTCGGGGTGATCGTGGACGAGTTCCACGTGTGGTGGGACCCGCGGATCGAGGAGTCGATCGCCGCGGCCACCGGGCGCATCGCCGGGTTCCACGTGTGCGACGTCCTGGTGCCGCTCCCGGACCCGCTGCTCGGCCGGGCGCTCCCCGGCGACGGCCCGATCGACCACCGTCACCTGCGCACGGCCGTCGAGGCGGCGGGGTACGGAGGGCCCATCGAGGTCGAGGTGTTCAACGCGGACCTGTGGGCCCGGCCGGGGGCGGAGGTGCTCGCGAAGACCGTTGCGGCGTTCGAGAGGTACGTCGCCTGAGCCGGAGCACCTTTCGCAGCTGCCTCACCACACGCATCGGCGCGCGGACGCCCAGACCGGCACCCCGCCCAGGCCTGCGGAGCCTGCAGGGTCGCGAATGACTCATTCGAGACGCCCGAGGTCCCGAATGAGTCATTCGCGACCTCCGCTACCCTTCCGCGGCATGGGGGTTTCCCGCTTCGCGCCGTTCCTTGCCGTAGCGCTTCTCGCGGGTTGCAGCACGCCGCCGCCCGCGCCGACACCGACGCCGGCACCGAGCCCGACGTACGGGCCGCCGCCGTCGAAGGGGCTGTCCCTTTCGGTCGGTCAGGTCGAAGCGGGCCTCGGGCACCGAGCCAGTGTGCTGACGCTGACCAACCGGGACACCGTGCCGCGCAAGGTCACCGGCTACCCGGACCTGAAGATCCTCGCCGGTGACGGCGTGCCGCTCGACGTCAAGGTCCTGCACGAGACGTCCTACTTCGCCCCCGATCCGGGCCCGCAGGACCTGACTCTCCAGCCGGGCGAAAAGGCGCTTTCGGTGCTCGCCTGGTCGGCCACCGTCACCAGCGGCGACAAGCACACCGGTGCCGCGATCGCGGTGGTCCCGATCCCCGGGGAGCCCGAGCAGAAGCAGCCGCTGGAGACCGACCTCGGCACCACCGACACCGTCAAGCTCAGCGCGTGGGCCACCAAAATCGGCAACTGACCACTTTGTGTCACCGCTCACAAACCGACGGTTGGCCGGCGGGCTTCTGTGCTACCTCTGTTCCCTCACCCGCCGGAAGGGACCTCGACGATGAGCACCTCCGTAGCGCCACTGGAAATGGTCGACACCGACCGCTACCCGCTCACCGAACCGGGCAGTCCTGCCTGGCGCGAGGTCGTCGGCCGCACCCGCGCGGAGCTGGCCGACGCCGGCTGCAGCGTGCTCCCCGACTTCATCCGTGCCGAGCTGCACGACGTGCTGCGCGCGGAGTGCGCCGCGCTCGAACCGCACGCGTACACCAAGATCGAAAAGGTCAACGCCTACAACACCGCGATCGACGAGCCGCTGCCCGAAGACCACCCCGGCCGGACGATCATGGAACGCGGCAACGCCTTCGTCGCGCGTGACCGCATCCCGGCCTCGGCGATCATCAGCCGGCTCTACACCAGCCCGGTGTTCCGCCGGTTCGTCGCGGACTGCTTCGGGCTGCCGGAGCTGCACGAACTCGCCGACCCGCTGTCGGGGCTGACGCTCAACGTGATCGCGCCCGGCCGCGCGCACCCGTGGCACTTCGACACGAACACCCACACCGTCAGCATGCTGACGCAGGCCGCGGACGCCGGCGGGATCTTCGAGTACTGCCCGAACATCCGGTCCGCCGCGGACGAGAACTTCGCCGCCGTGCGCTCGGTGCTGGCCGGCGACACCCGGCTGGTCCGGCGCCTGAACCTGCGGCCCGGTGATCTCCAGCTGTTCAAAGGTCGCTTCGCGTTGCACCGGGTCAGTACCGTGGAGGGCGCGATCGCGCGGCACTCCGCGATCTTCGCCTACAGCGAGCGTCCCGGTGTGATCGGCAGCGCGGAGCGGACGCGGCAGCTGTTCGGCCGCGTCCTGCCCGCCCACCTCGCGGAGCGGACCGCCCGCGGCGACGAACTGCTCGACTAGGAGCCTGGCCCGTGCCTTTCGACTCGACCGGCAAGATCTCGTTCGACCACATCTACACCGCGCCCGACCCGCGTCCGTTCTTCGGCACGCTCAAGCGCGTCGGCTACGGCATCCCGCAGCTGGCGAAGCCGTACTTCGCGAAGCTGATCGCCGAGCACCCCGCCGAGCGGCCGACCGTGCTCGACGTCGGCTGCTCGTACGGCGTCAACGCGGCCCTGCAGCGGTGCGACGCGACGATGGACGACCTCTACGCCCACTACACGTCCCCGGCCGTGCGCGCGCTGGACCACGCGGCACTGGTGGAGACGGACCGGAAGCGCGTCCGCACCGGCAACCCGCGGTTCTACGGCCTCGACAGTTCGGCCCCGGCCCTCGAGTACGCGCTTTCCGCCGGCTTCCTGGACGAGGCGCTCCACGCGGACCTCGAACGCGACGACCCGGACAGCACGCAGCAGAAGCTCCTGGACGACGTCGACCTCGTCATCTCCACCGGCTGCGTCGGATACGTCACCGAGAAGACCCTCACCCGCGTCGCGCGCGGCGCGCGGCCGTGGATGGCGCACTTCGTGCTGCGGATGTTCTCCTACGAGCCGATCGCCGAGAGCCTCGCCGAGCTGGGGTACGAGACCATGAGCGTCGACGGCGTCTTCCGGCAGCGCCAGTTCGCGTCCGCCGAGGAGCAGGAACAGATCCTGGACACCCTGAGCGCGGCCGGCGTCGACCCCACCGGACTGGAGTCCGACGGGTGGCTCTACGCCCGGCTGTATGTTTCCCGTCCTGCAGGCTTGGCCGAACTCGAACTCCCCGACCCAGAAGGATGACCGTGAGCAGTCCGGAATGGTCCACCCGCACCTTCGGCAACGAGGACCGGCTCCCCCGCGTCCCCGTCCCCACGCTGGAGGACAGCCGCCGCCGGTTCCTCGAATGGTGCGCCCCGCTGCTGACGCCGGAGGAGCTGGCGGAGACCGAAGCGGCGATCGCCGAGTTCGTGGCGGGCCTGGGCCTGGACCTGCAGGCGCGGCTCGAGGAGTACGACCGCTCGCCCGGCGTGCGCAGCTGGCTCGACACGTTCTGGCCGTACCGCTACCTCGGCCGCCGGGACCGGATCGCGCTCAACGCCAACTTCTTCTTCCTGTTCCAGGATTCCCCGCTGGGCCAGGTCGAACGCGCGGCCGAGCTGGCCGCGGCCGCCGTGGACTACAAGCTGAAGCTCGACGACGAGCTGGTGCCGCCGGTGCTGCTGCGCGGCACACCGCAGTCGATGGTGCAGCACAAGTACCTCTTCTCGGCGACGCGGATTCCCGGCCCGCTGCTGGACACCGCGCGCACCCGGTTCCCGTCGCCCGAACGGCACATCGTGGTGTTTTCGAAGGGCACGCCGTTCCGGCTGGACGTCCTCGCCGAAGACGGCCGCCCGCACTCGCCGGCCCAGCTGGCCGACGCGCTGCGCGCGATCCTCAAGGACGACCACGTCACCGACGTCCCGGCCGGCGCCTTCACGACGAAGGCGCGCGCCGAGTGGGCGGCTTCGCGGGCCGCGCTGCTCGAAGCGGGCAACGCGGAAGCCCTGGAGACCATCGAGACGGCGTTGTTCTGCCTGTGCCTGGACGATTTCGCGCCGTCGGACGCACTGGAGGCGGGTGACCGGCTGCTGTACGGCGACAACCGCTGGTACGACAAGGCCGTCTCGCTGATCGTGTTCGAGGACGGCACGGCGGGCATCAACGTCGAGCACTGCGAACTCGACGGCACCACGATCCTCGGCTTCACCGACGCGCTGCTGAGCGGTTCGCGCGAGGAGCGCGAACCGGCTGACGGCGTCCCCGGCTACGAAGTCGTCGAGTTCACGCTGACCGACGCGCTTCGCGAAGACGCGCGGGCCGCCTGGGAAGCTTTCAAGGCTTACGCGGACGCGACGTCGACGCAGACGGTGTCGTTCGACTTCGGGGCGAACCGCGCGAAGGAGCTCGGGATGTCCCCGGACGCCTTCGCGCAGATGTCGTACCAGCTGGCCCATCGCCGCGCGAAGGGCCTGACGGGGGCGACGTACGAGTCGATCGCGACGAGGCAGTTCCAGAACGGCCGGACCGAGGCCATGCGGGTCGTCACGCCGGAGGTGGTGCGCTTCGCCGACGTGCTGACTTCGCCGGATGCTTCGGACGTCGAAAAGCGCGAAGCGTTCCGTGCGGCCGCGGCGAAGCACGTGGCGCGGGCCAAGGAGTGCCAGGCCGGGGACGCGCCGGAACAGCACCTCTGGGAGCTGCAGCTGATCGGCAAGCGCCGCGGAGACCCGGACCCGGCGCTGTTCTCCTCGCCGGGCTGGCTGAAGTCGCGCGACGACTACCTGAGCACCAGTTCGGCGCCGTCGGTCAACATCCAGTACTTCGGCTTCGGGTCGACCAGCCCGCAGTGCATCGGCATCGCGTACGTGCTGCTGCCGGACCGCTGGAACATCTACCTGAGCACGCCGAAGCACGTCTCGGCGGAGATGTACCGCTTCGCCGACGAACTCGCTGTCGCGGTGCGCGAACTGCAGGACCTACTGGCCGAGTAGGCGACGCAGCCGGCGGGCGAACCCGAGGTACTCAGGCCGTGGGGTTCGAGACGACGAGCACCAGGGAGCCCTCGAAGGTCGGCTGCTCGCGCAGCCGGCCGTAGCGGCGCTCCCACGTCCCGTCGTCGAGGTCGTGTTGCAGCTCCGCGGCGAAGCGGTGGTGCACGCGGTCGTCGACGAAGCTCCACGCCGAGCACGACAGCCGGGCGCCCGGGTCCAGCAGGCGTTCCGGGCGGGCGTAGTAGGCCTCGTTGAAGCCGTCGGTGCAGTCGATCGGGATCGGCACCGGGACGATCGAGGTGTGGCCGCCGAGGCCGTCGGCGATGTCGTCGACCGACGGGTAGCGCCGGGCTTCGGTCTCGATCACCTCGGGCGCGTAGTCGAGCAGCCAGAAGCGGCGCAGCAGGTCCGGGTCGCAGGTCAGGATCGCGATCGGGCCGCGGGTGACGCGGCGCAGCTCCTTGAGGCCGGTCCACAGGTCGTTCCACTGGTGCACGCTGAAGGTGCTCATCGCGCCCTCGAACGCCCGGTCGCCGAACGGCAGCTTCTCGGCGACCGCGTCCACCGCCGGCGGCAGGCCCGCCGGCCGCTGCGCGCGCATCGACGCCGACGGTTCGACCGCGGTCACTTCGCGGTCTTCGGGTTCGTACGCACCGGCGCCCGCGCCGACGTTCAGCACCGTCCGGGCCTCGCCCAGCGCGTCGAGGATGTACCGGCCGATCCGCGGATCCGGCTTGCGGTAGTCGGTGTAGACCCCGCCGATGGCGCCGTAGTCGGCGTCCCCGGCGCTCCCGTCCGCACGTCGCTGGCTCATGCCGGAAAACTATCAGCGCGGGGCGGCGGCGGAGGCGTTGCTCCGCCGGGCGTAAGCAGCCGTCGAACATGCGGCCCAGTCGTCAATTCCTGTCGCAAACTTGCGTAAGTTCGTTCGACTATTGCGATTTCTTGTCCGAGATTCGTATGATCCCGATCACAGAAGTCCCCACCAGCTGCGGAAAGGCCAGTGCTGCCCATGTCTCCCAGCTCTGTCTTCAGTGCGCCCAAATTCAGATTCGGCGCTCTCGCCCTCGCCGTCGTCACGGCGGCGGGCGTCACCATCGCCGCGGTTCCGGCCGGCGCGCTCGCGGCCGCCCGCGGCGCCTCCGTCCCCTTCCTCGAACAGGAAGCGGAAACCGCGGCGACGAACGGGTCGGTCATCGGCCCGAACCGCGCCGCCGGCACCCTCGCCGGCGAAGCCTCCGGCCGGAAGGCGGTGACGCTCTCCGGCCAGGGCCAGTACGTCGAATTCACCCTCACCGCACCGGCGAACTCGATCGACGTCCGCTACAGCGTCCCGGATTCGGTCAACGGCACGGTCTCGCTGTACGTCGGCGGCTCGCACAACCGGGACATCGCCCTGACGTCGAAGTGGGCCTGGTACTACGGCTCGTACCCGTTCACCAACAACCCGGGCGACGGCCACGCGCACCACTTCTACGACGAGACCCGCGCGCTGCTCGGCACGTCCTACCCGGCCGGCACCAAGATCAGGCTGCAGGTCGACGCGGGCGACGTCACCCCGGTCACCGTCGACCTCGCCGACTTCGAGCAGGTCGGCGCGGCCGCCGCCCGGCCCGCGAACTCGGTGTCCGTCACCGACTACGGCGCCACCGCGAACGACGCCGGCGACGACGCGGGCGCGTTCGACGCCGCCGTGGCCGCGGCGCGCAGCCAGGGCAAGGAGGTCTGGATCCCGGCCGGGACCTTCACCCTCGGCCACCACATCACCGTCGACCAGGTGACGATCCGCGGTGCCGGACCGTGGTATTCGGTGCTGACCGGGCCGCGTGCCGGGATCTTCGGCAAGGGCGAGCCGGCGAGCTGCGGAACGCCGACGTATCCAGGAAACCCTGCCGTCCCCGGCACCAGCCGCGCGGTCAAGCTGTTCGACTTCGCGATCATCGGCCAGGTCGACGCCCGCGTCGACTGCGACCAGTCCAACGCCATCGGCGGCGCGCTCGGCGGCGGCTCGGTCGTGCAGAACCTGTGGCTGCAGCACACGAAGGTCGGGCTGTGGCTCGACGGGCCGTTCGACGGGCTCACCGTGTCCGGCAACCGGATCCTCGACCAGACCGCCGACGGCTTGAACCTGCACCAGGGCATCAGCAACACGCTGGTGACGAACAACTTCCTGCGCAACACCGGCGACGACGGCCTGGCGATGTGGTCCGAGCACGACGCCGACCACCACAACACGTTCTCCTTCAACACCGTGCTGCTGCCGATCCTCGCCAACAACATCGCGGTCTACGGCGGGCACGACAACACCGTGTCCGACAACGTCGTGGCCGACAACCAGGACCAGGGCGGCGGCCTCCACGTCGCGAACCGGTTCAGCGCGGTGCCGCTGTCGGGCACCACGACGGTCGCGCGCAACACCGCCATCCGCACCGGCGTGCTCGACTCGAACTGGCAGTTCGGCGTGGGCGCGCTGTGGTTCGACGGCCGCGACTCCGCCATCACCGGCCGGATCGACGTCACCGACAACGACCTGCTGGACAACAACTACGAGGCGATCCAGTTCATCGACGGCGCCACCACGGACGTCCACTTCGACGGCGTCCGGATCGCCGGCGCCGGCACGTTCGCCTGGCAGCTGCAGGCGAAGCCGACGGGGTCGGTGAAGAACGTCGTCGCGACCGGGGTCGGCCGCGCGGGTGTCTACAACTGCCTGGGCCCGGACGCGATGAGCGGCCTGGCCGACCAGGGCGGCAACTCCGGCTGGACGACGACGTACTGCGGCTCGTGGCCGGCACCGGTGTACGGCTCGGACAACGGCGGCACCACGACGACCCCGCCGCCGACCACCACGCCGACCCAGCCGTCGGGCAACCTGGCGCTGCACAAGGCCATCAGCGCGTCCGGGTCGCAGGGTGGTTTCCCGCCGGGCAACGCGGTCGACGGCGACGCGAACTCCTACTGGGAGAGCACGAACAACGCGTTCCCGCAGTCGCTGACCGTCGACTTCGGCAGCACGGTCACCGTCTCTCGGCTGGTGCTGAAGCTGCCGCCGTCCTCGGCGTGGGGCACCCGCACGCAGACGATCTCGGTCGACGGCGTCAAGGCCGCGGCGGGCTACACGTTCAACCCCGCGTCCGGCAACTCCGCGACCGTGACCTTCCCGGCGACGTCGGTGCGCACGCTGCGGCTCACCTTCACCGGAAACACCGGCTGGCCCGCCGGGCAGCTGTCCGAGCTCGAAGCCTATTCCTCCTGAGAGGTGATGACGATGTCCCGCATTCCGGCATTGCTGGCCGCCGCGCTCGCCGCGTCCGGCCTGACCCTGCTGTCCGGTGCGACCCCGGCCGCCGCGGCGACCTGCCCGACGACGGCGTCCGGCGGCGCGAGCGTGCCGTTCCGGACCGTCGAGGCCGAGTGCTCGGCGACCAACGGCTCGGCTGTCGGCCCCGACTACACCCAGGCGTCGATCGCCTCCGAGGCCTCCGGCCGCCAGGCCGTGCGGATCACGACCGGCCAGTACGTCGAGTTCACGCTGCCCGCCGCGGCGAACTCGATCAACGTCCACTACAACGTCCCGGATGGCGCGTCCGGCCGCCTCACGGTGTCGGTCAACGGGACCAGGCTGGCGTTGCCGGTCACCTCCCGCTATTCCTATGTGGACACCGGCTGGATCCCCGGCGCGAAGACGCACCACTTCTTCGACGACGCCCGGCTGCTGCTGGGCCAGAACCTGGCGGCGGGCGCGAAGGTCCGCGTGCAGGCCGACTCCGGTGACGTCGGTCAGGCGACCATCGACCTCGCCGACTTCGAGCAGGTCGGCGGCGCGGGCACGAAACCGGCGAACGCGCTGTCGGTGACCGACTACGGCGCCACGGCGAACGACTCGTCGGACGACTCACAGGCGTTCCGCAACGCCCTCTCGGCCGCGCGCTCGCAAGGGCGTGAGGTGTGGGTGCCGTCCGGGCGGTTCGAAATCGGGTCGGCGCTGCAGATCGACCAGACCACGGTCCGGGGCGCGGGCCAGTGGTACACCGTGCTGCACGGCAACAACATCTTCAACAACGGCAGCGCGTCCGGGAACATCAAGCTCTACGACTTCGCCGTCTTCGGCGACGTGACCGAGCGCAACGACGGCAGCCCGGACAACGCCTTCCACGGCGTCCTCGGCACCGGCTCGGTCGTGTCCGGGCTGTGGATCCAGGACACCAAGTGCGGGCTGTGGCTGATGAACGGCGCGTCCTCGAACCTCACCATCGAGAACAACCGCATCCTCGACACGCAGGCCGACGGGGTCAACTTCGACGGCGCCGTCACGAACTCGACGTTGCGCAACAACTACCTGCGCAACAACGGCGACGACGGGCTCGCGCTGTGGTCCAACGGCCAGGCCGATTCGGGCAACTCGCTGGTCAACAACACGGTGGTGCAGCCGAACCTGGCCAACGGCATCGCGTTGTACGGCGGCTCGAACAACACCGTGAGCGGCAACCTCGTCCAGGACACCAACGCCCTCGGCGGCGGCTACCTGGTCGCGAACCGGTTCAACTCGGTGCCGCTGTCGGGCACGGTGACGCTGTCGAACAACACCGCGCTGCGGGCCGGGGCGCTCGACCCGAACTGGCAGTTCGGCGTCGGCGCGCTTTGGTTCGACGCCCGCGACCAGGCGATCACCGGCGTGACCATCCGCGTCACCGGCTTCACCGCGATCCAGAGCCCGTACGAGGCCATCCAGTTCATCGACGGCAACGGCGCGGGGAAGCCGATCCAGGGCATCACCATCGACGGCGTCTCCGTGCAGGGCGTGGGCACGTTCGTGGCGCAGTCGCAGACGCAGGGGTCGGTGTCGATCAGCAACCTGACCGCGTCCGGTGTCGGCGTGACCGGGACGTACAACTGCCCCTACCCGACGTCGATCCCGAAGATGACCTTCGGCGGGTCGGGCAACAGCGGCTGGACCGGCACCTGGAGCGACTGTTCGAGCTGGCCCGCGCCGAACTCGGGGCCGCCGCAGCCGCCGCAGTCCGGCACCAACCTGGCGCGCGGCAAGGCGATCGGCGCGTCCGGCTCGCAGGGCGGCTTCCCGCCGTCGAACGCGAACGACGGTGACGCGAATTCGTACTGGGAGAGCACGAACAACGCGTTCCCGCAGACGCTGACGGTGGACCTGGGCACGGCGGCGACGATCAACAAGGTGACGCTGCGCCTGCCGCCGTCCTCGGCCTGGGGCGCACGCACCCAGACGGTGACGATCTCCGGCAGCACCGACGGCGGCTCGTACACGACGCTGGTGGGTTCACGTGGGTACACCTTCGACCCGGCGTCCGGAAACACGGCGTCGGTGTCCTTAGCGACGACGTCCCAGCGGTTCGTGCGGCTGACGTTCACCGGCAACACGGGCTGGCCCGCCGGCCAGGTGTCCGAGTTCGAGGTGGCGGCCGCGTAGTCTCCGAGCCCGGACCGGTCTCGCCACCGGTCCGGGCTTGTCTTACTTTTGCGCCGAGTTGCTGTAAAGTTTCGACTATGACGCGTCGTCTTGCCGAAGTCGCCCGCCAGGTCGGGGTCAGCGAAGCCACGGTCAGCCGGGTGCTCAACGGCCGGTCCGGGGTGTCCGCGAGCACCCGGGCCGCCGTGCTCACCGCGTTGGACGTGATGGGCTACGAGCGGCCCACCCAGCTGCGCGGCGAGCGCGCCCGCCTGGTCGGGCTGGTGCTGCCGGAGCTGCAGAACCCGATCTTCCCGGCGCTGGCCGAGATCATGGGCAACGCCCTCGCCCAGCAGGGCTTCACGCCGGTGCTCTGCACGCGCACGGCGGGCGGGGTGTCGGAGGCGGAGTACGTCGAGCTGCTCCTGCAGCAGCAGGTGTCGGGCGTGGTGTTCGCCGGCGGCCTGTACGCGCAGGCGGACGCGGTCCACACGCACTACCACCACCTGGTCGAGCGCCGGCTCCCGACGGTGCTGATCAACGCGGCGGTCGACCACCTCGGCCTCCCCCAGGTCTCGTGCGACGACGCGGTGGCCGTCGAGCAGGTCGTCGGGCACCTGAGCTCGCTCGGGCACGAGAAGATCGGCCTGGTCCTCGGGCCGTCGGACCACGTGCCGTCGCAGCGCAAGCTCGAGGCGTTCCGTTCGTATGCGGCGAAGCTGGGGTTGCCGGTCCTGGACGAGCTGGTCGAGCACGGGATGTTCTCGATCGAGGGCGGCCACGCGGCGGCGGCCCGACTGTACCCGCGCGGGGCGACGGCGGTGCTGTGCGCGAGCGACCTCTTGGCGTTGGGCGCGGTCCGGGCGGCCCGCCGCCAGGGGCTGTCGGTGCCGGAGGACATCTCGGTGGTCGGCTACGACGACTCGGCCCTGATGAACTGCACGGACCCGCCCCTGACGACCACCCGCCAGCCGATCGAGGCCATGGGCCGGGCAGTGGTGGAGCTGCTGGTCAAGCGCATCAACGGCGGCGAGGTGGCGGCGGAGGAGCTGTTGTTCGCGCCGGAGCTGGTGGTCCGCGGCTCCACCGCACGCCGCACCGCCTGACGTCCGACTCCCAAGAGGCGCGACGGCTCCCGAGCCGTCGCGCTCTTTTGTGTCCGCAGGGCCCACACCCGCCCCGGAAACTCCCCCGCCCTCCCAGGGGGGCGTGCCCAAGTCCAGCTTATCGGCAGCCCCCGACACAAAGCCGGGAACGAGCCTCTTCGGGAGCCGCCAGTCCACATCGCCTTCCTCCTGTGGACACCTGCGGCCTGTTCGTAACTTGCAAAGTCTCGTCGGCTTATTGCGCTTATCCGGTCCGCCACTTTAGAGTGACCGCAATCACGTGACAGCCGTCGCGACCCCGAGAAGAGGCTTGAGATGAGCAGTCCCTGGTCCAGAACCGCCACCCGACGGATGTTCTGCCTGCTCGCCGCGGGCGGGCTCGCCCTCGCCACCGCCGCCTGCGGGGACGGCGATACCGCGGCCCAGAGCGGCGGCAAGGTCAAGATCACCGTCACCGGGCAGCCGCCGACCAGTCAGCCGTTCGAGCGCAGCGTGTTCGACGCCGACGTCAAGGAGTTCGAGGCGTCGCACCCGAACATCGACATCGATCCGCACGAAGGCTTCATGGACCCGAAGACGTTCTCCGCGAAGCTCGCCGGCGGGCAGCTCGAAGACGTCTACTACGTCTACTTCACCGACCCCGCGCAGATCATCGCCCGCCACCAAGCCGCCGACATCACCGAAGCCGTGAAGAGCGTCCCGCACATCGGCGACCTCAAGCCGGAACTACTCGACAACTTCCGCGACAGCAATGGCAAGCTTTACGGCCTGCCCACCATGAACTACACGATGGGCCTGCTCTACAGCCGCCCGCTGTTCCAGAAGGCCGGGCTCGACCCGGACAAGCCGCCGCAGACCTGGGACGAAGTGCGCGAAGCCGCGAAGAAGATCTCCGCGCTCGGCAACGGCGTCGTCGGGTACGCCGACTACAGCAAGAACAACCAGGGCGGCTGGCACCTCACCGGCTGGCTGTACTCGATGGGCGGCGACATCGCCCGCAAGGACGGCGACAAGTGGGTCGCCGACTTCGCCAACGAGAAGGGCAAGCAAGCCCTCCAGTACCTGCACGACATGCGCTGGACCGACAACTCGATGGGCGCCAAGCAGCTGCTCGAAGCGCAGGACGTCCAGCGCATGATGGGCGCCGGCCAGCTCGGCATGTACATGGCCGCCCCGGACAACGTTCCCGTGCTGGTCAAGCAGTTCAACGGCAAGTACGAGGACTACGGCATCGCGGGCATGCCCGGCGGCCAGGGCACCCTGCTCGGCGGCGAGGGCTACATGATCAACCCGAAGGCCACGCCGGAGAAGGTCAAGGCCGGCCTCGAGTGGATCCAGTGGAAGTACCTCAACCCGGACCGCTTCGAAAAGCACATCCAGCAGTACGTCGACGGCAAGCAGCCGGTCGGCCTGCCCGCCGAACCGACCCCGGACGTCTGGACCGGCTCGGTCCGCGAGCAGCAGCTGGCCCTGAAGGCCAAGTACGCCAACGTGCCCGCCAAGAACTTCCAGTCCTATGTAGACACCACAAGCAAGATCAAGGGAAGCATCGAGCCGCCGAACGCGCAGCAGATCTACGCCGCGCTCGACAGCGTCATGCAGGCCGTCCTGACCGACCAGAACGCCAACCTCGACCAGCAGCTGTCGTCGGCGTCGTCGAAGGTCAACAGTGTCCTCGCCCAGGTCAAGTAGCCTGCTCGCCTGGCCCGCGGCGAAACCGTCGCGGGCCGGGCGCCCGGCCGCAACGACGGCGAACCGGACTCGGCTTAAGCGCAAGCTCAAGGAGAACGTCACCGCGTACGGCCTGCTCAGCGCCGCACTCGTGGTGTTCGCGCTGTTCTCCTGGTACCCGATCGTCCGCGGCGTCCTGCTGAGCTTCCAGCAGGTCGACTTCGTCAACGCTCCCACGTGGGTCGGCTTCGACAACTTCACGCGGCTGTTCGAAGACCCGCTCTTCGGCGTCGCCTGGCGCAACACGCTGCTGTTCACCGGGCTCGCGCTGGTCTTCGGCTTCGCCGTCCCGTTCCTCACCGCGGTTCTGCTAAACGAACTCCGCCACGCCAAGGCGTTCTTCCGCCTCGCCGTCTACCTGCCGGTGATGCTGCCGCCCGTCGTGACGGCGCTGATGTGGAAGTGGTTCTACGACCCCGGTCCCGGCCTGTTCAACTCCGCGCTCGGCGCGGTCGGCCTCCCCGGCGGCCAGTGGCTGGATTCGAGCACGACGGCGATGCTGTCCCTGGTGTTCGTTTCGACGTGGGCCAACATGGGCAGCACCACGCTCATCTACCTGGCCGCGCTCGGCACCATCCCCGGCGAGCTCTACGAAGCCGCGGAGCTCGACGGCGCCGGGTTGTGGAAACGCCTGCGGCACGTGACGTTCCCGCAGACGCGGTTCGTCCTGCTGGTGCTCCTGCTGCTGCAGGTGGTCGCGACCATGCAGGTGTTCACCGAGCCGTACGTGATGACCGGCGGCGGCCCGGACGACTCCACGGTCACCGTGCTCCTGCTCCTCTACCGGTACGCCTTCGTCTACAACGACTTCGGCTCGGCGAGCGCGATGAGCCTGCTGCTGTTCGTGGCGCTGGGCGTGTTCTCGGCGTGGTACGTCCGGCTGACGCGGAAGGCGGACCAGGCATGAGGACCCTCGTCTCCCCCGGCGCGCTGCGCAGCCCTCGCGGCAAGCTCCTGTACGCCGTCGTCTTCGCCGGCACGCTCGCCATTTTCGTCCTCGCCTTCATGTTCCCGCTCTACTGGGTCGTGACGGGCGCGATGAAGTCACCGCAGGAACTGGCGCAGACCCCGGCGACGCTCGTCCCGCGCGAGTGGCACCCGGAAACCTTCGCCGACGCCTGGGACCAGCTCAGCCTGGGCAAGTACTTCCTCAACACGCTGATCGTCGCCGGTGGGGCGTGGCTGGCGCAGCTGGCCATCGACGTCCCGGCCGCGTTCGCGCTGTCGAAGCTGCGGCCGAAGTTCGGCAACGTCGTGCTCGGGCTGATGCTGGCCACGCTGATGCTGCCGGCCACGGCGTTGCTCGTCCCGACGTACGTGACGGTGACGGACCTGCCGCTCCTGCACCTCAACCTGATCAACTCGCCGGCCGCGGTCTGGCTGCCCGCGGCGGCGAACGCGTTCAACATCTACCTGCTGAAGCGGTTCTTCGACCAGATCCCCGACGAGCTGCTCGAAGCGGCGCGCCTCGACGGCGCCGGGCCGGTGCGCACGCTTTGGCGGATCATCCTGCCGATTTCGCGGCCGATCCTGGCCGTGGTGTCGATCCTCGCGGTGGTCGCCGCGTGGAAGGACTTCATCTGGCCGCTGCTGGTGTTCCCGGACACCGAAAAGCAGACGCTCTCGGTGATGCTGCAGCGGGTGGCGATCGACATGCCGCTCAACGTGCTCGTCGCCGGGATGGTGCTGGCCAGCCTGCCGATGGTCGCGCTGTTCCTGGCGTTCCAGCGGCAGATCCTCGCCGGGCTGACCGCCGGCAGCCTCAAGGGCTGAGGGCTTTTCCGAACCGACTGGGAGGGGCACTTTAGTGATCGACAAGACCGGCTGGTGGCGGAGCGCGGCGATCTACCAGGTGTACATCCGCAGCTTCGCGGACGGCAACGGCGACGGCGTCGGCGACCTCGCCGGCGTCCGCGCCCGGCTGGACCACCTGGCCGACCTGGGGGTCGACGCGATCTGGTTCACCCCGTGGTACCCGTCGCCGATGGACGACGGCGGCTACGACGTCGCGGACTTCCGCGACATCGAGCCGCTGTTCGGCACCCTCGCCGAGGCGGAGGACCTGATCGCCGAAGCCCACACCCGGGGCATCCGGGTGATCATCGACATCGTGCCCAACCACTGCTCCGACGAGCACCGCTGGTTCCAGGCCGCGCTGGCCGCCGGCCCGGGATCACCGGAACGGCAACGGTTCTGGTTCCGGCCCGGCCGCGGCCCGGACGGCAGCGAGCCGCCGAACAACTGGAAGTCGCGCTTCGGCGGGTCGGCGTGGACGCGCGTCCCGGACGGCGAGTGGTACCTGCACCTCTACAGCTCACGCCAGCCCGACTTCAACTGGGACAACCCGGAGATCCGCACGGAGTTCGAAGACGTGCTGCGCTTCTGGTTCGACCGCGGCGTCGACGGCTTCCGCATCGACGTCGCCGACGGCCTGGTCAAGGATCCCCACCTGCCCGACGTCGACGACGGCGACGAGACGCCGTTCTCCGACCAGGAAGGCCTGCACGAGATCTACCGCTCGTGGCGCAAGATCGCCGACAGCTACGGCGGCGAGCGCGTGCTGGTCGGCGAGATGTGGCTGCCGGACATGTCCCGGGCGGCCCGCTACCTGCGCCGCGACGAGCTGCATTCGGCGTTCAACTTCGACTTCCTGGTCTGCCCGTGGGACAGCAAGCGCTTCCGGGACGTGATCGACCGGACGCTGAAGGCGCACGACGAGGTCGGCGCCCCGGCGGCCTGGGTGCTGTCGAACCACGACGTCACCCGGCACGTCACCCGCTACGGCCGCGAGGGCGACACGGGTTTCTCGTTCGCGAACCGGCTGCACTCGGCCCCGGTGGACCTCGACCTGGGCACCCGCCGAGCCCGGGCGGCGGCGCTGCTGACGCTGGCGCTGCCCGGCGGGCTGTACGTCTACCAGGGCGAGGAGCTGGGGCTGTGGGAGGTCCTGGACATCCCGGACGAGCTGCGCCAGGACCCGGTCTTCGCCCGCACCCACGGCACCGACCCGGGCCGCGACGGCTGCCGGGTACCGATCCCGTGGTCGGGGTCCGAGCCGCCGTTCGGCTTCGGCAGCGGCGAAGCCTGGTTGCCGCAGCCCGCTTCGTGGCGGGACTACACGGCCGAGGCGGAGGCAGCGGATCCGGCGTCGATGCTGTCGCTGTACCGCACCGGGCTACGGCTGCGGCGGGACCTGCCGAGCGGCCCGCTCGAATGGCTGTCGCTCGGCGAAGGGGTGCTGGCGTTCCGACGGGGGTTCACGTTCGCTCTGAACTTCTCGCCGGACCCGGTGCCGCTGCCGCCGGGCGAGATCCTGCTGGCCAGCGGCGAAGTCACCGACACCCTGCCGACGGACACCGCGGTCTGGCTGCGGCAGTAGAGCACACCGGAGGCCGCCGCCGAGCCGGACCGCGGCGGCCTCCGGCGGCTCACCCGACGCGCTCGGACAGCTCGAACTGATGTCAGCGATCTCGAACGGCGGGGTTGACGATTTCGACGCCGCGCTTGCGCAGCTCGGCCAGGCTCGCGTCGACGTCGCCGAACTGCGGCTGGGCCGCGGCGCCCGGGCCGCCGGGTATTTCCAGGTGGAAGTCGTCCTGGGCGGGCGGCAGCACGGAGGCCAGGGTCAGGTTGCCGTACGGCCAGACCTGCAGGACGCGCCAGCCCATCGTGTCGGCCCAGAACGCGCGGGCCTGTGCACGCGGTCGGCGGAGTTCGCCGCGCTGTGGGCGGAGGACCGGGTGGCCGAGCAGCAGTACGGCGTCAAGCGGTTCTTCCACGAGGCCGTGGGCGAGTTGACGCTCAACTGGCAGACTCCGCCTGCTGGCCTGCTGGACGGCGGCCCCGGTCCCGGCTACTTCGTGAGCTGCAGGACGTCGACGCCGCGGGTGTTGTCCGCGACGTAGACGTACTTCCCGTGCCAGTACGGCGCCCACGCGCTCGCGTCGGCCGGGCGGTAGTAGGCGATCTGGCGCGGGTTCGTCGGGTCGCTGACGTCGAGGAACCGGGTGCCCTGCGCGTAGAACGACTGGACCAGGATCTTGCCGCGGACGTCGAAGTAGTGGGCGGAGCAGTCGTCGGAGGCCGGGTCGCTGCCCTCCTGGCCGTTGACGCTCCACGTTCCGACGCTCTGCAGCCGGAACGGCTGCGAAGGCGTCGAGCGCCAGCCTTCACCGTGGTAGGAGCCCTTCAGGGACGAGATCGTCAGGACGCCGTCGCCCGCGCAGCCGTCGACGAAGTTCTCCTCCGTCGCGTAGATCAGGTCCTGGCCGCGCCAGGCACCGTCACCGATGCGGTGGCCGGCCGGGTGGAAGCTGTTGTGCATGAACCGCGAGGGCGCCGCCGTCTCGGCGATGCCGCCGCCCGCGTACGGGATCGGCTCGTGCGCCGTCGCGCGGCGGATCTTTCCGGACAGCGGGTCGCGGTGGATCCCGGACGTCCAGTAGCCGCGGACACCGCCGCGGCCGGACACCCAGGCCACGCCGTCGGCGTCGACCTGCACGTCGTGCACGTAGTCGGTCTTGCCGTCGTTGCGGGCCAGCTCGATCGGCTGCGGGTTCACCTTCGGGTGCTTCGGGTCGCGGATGTCGGTGACCCAGATCGGGCGCCCGCCCCAGTCGGCCGGCTGGTCGTCGGCCTTCGCCGGGCCGCCGGTCCAGAGGTAGCGGCAGCCGTCGACGCAGCTGGTGGTGTGGCCGGCCGGCACCTTCACGTAGCTGAGGATCGCCGGGGCCTCGGGCTTCGAGACGTCGACGACGTAGATGCCGGACTCGCCGGTGTGGGTGGTGCCGCCGTAGGCGCGCGGGTCGCGGGACAGGAAGACCAGCTTGCGGTCCTGGTCGACCTCGGTGTCCTCGGTCTCCCACAGGCCCGGCAGGCTGACCTGCCCGACCAGCTTCGGCGCGGCCGGGTTCTTCGTCAGGTCGTAGACCTTGAGCCCGAACTCGCCGGACACGACCATGACGTCCCGGCGGCCGTAGTCGAGGAGGCCGATCGAGATGGCGCCGGCGGCGTCGGGCACGTTGCCGACGGCCTTGACGTTCTTGATCGCGCCCGGGTCACCCGCCGTGCGGGCGGCCGGGGTCGCGGGCTTGTCGTCCTCCCCGCAGGCCGCGGCCGGCAGCCCGGTCGCGACCAGCGTGGCGCTGACGGTGACGGCGGCGAAGCACGACCGCAACCAGGTGCGCACGCGAAACCTCCCAGAACGCTCCGAGCGTGACCCACCGAACGGTACGACGGAGATCAACCGGACACAACCGTCTTTCGTTGCCTCCTGACTGATAAGACTTGCTCATGCGCCTGTTCGTCCTGCTCGCCGTCGTGGTCCTCGCCGTCACGGGCTGTTCGGGGTCCGACCCCGCCCGGCCCGGGGTGCTGACCGTCGGCATCCGGGAGCCCGCGACCCTGCTGCCGGCCGACCTCGCCGACCAAGCGGGCCGGCTGGTGACCGGCGCGTTGTGGACGCCGCTCGCCGACTACGACGCGGCGTCCGGGAAGGTCACCCCGCGCGCGGCGGCGTCGATCGAGAGCACCGACCAGGTCCACTGGACGGTCAAGCTGCGACCGGCGACGTTCCACGACGGCACTCCGGTCACCGCTCAGTCCTATGTGGACACCTGGCGGGCGGTCGCGGCGGCGCACTGGGTGTCCTCCCCGGTGCTGACGAAGCTCCTGCGCGCCCGCGAGATCAAGGCGGCGGCTCCGGACACGATCGCGCTGACCCTCGACCGGCCGTCCGGCCAGGTGCCCGCGCTGCTCGCCGCGCCGGGCCTGGTCCCGCTGCCGGCGTCGGTGCTCGCTTCCGGGGATTGGGACGGTTTCGCGATGGCGCCGGTCGGCAACGGCCCGTACCGCCTGGACGGCGGCTGGCACCCGGGCTCGGGCGGCACGCTCAAGCGCGTCGGCACCGGGAAGGCCGAGGAGATCGAGCTGCGGGTCGGCGAGCCGGCCGCCCAGTACGACGCGGTCAAGGCGGGCACGCTCGACCTGGCGACCGAGGTCCCGGGCGAACGGCACGAGGCCATGCACGGCGACTTCGCCGACCGCCACGCGTCCTGGGCCCTGCCCGAGGCGGGCTACCTGGCGTTCCCGGTGAGCAACCCCCGCTTCGCCGACGCGACGGTCCGCCACGGCTTCGCCCTCGGCGTCGACCGGGCGGCCCTGGAGGCGGGCCCGCTCGCGCACCAGGTCGACCCGGCCAAGGCGATGCTGCCGCCCTCGGACGCCCCGGGCGAGCGCACGGGCACCTGCCGCCCCTGCAGCTTCGACGCGGCGGCCGGCAAGGCCCTGCTGAAGCAGGCGGCCTTCCCCGGCGGCGCGACCGTCTACTTCGGACCCGGCGCGGAGGCGTGGACGCGCACCCTGGTGGTCGGGTTGCACAAGGCGCTGGACGTTTCCGTGACGGCACAGGCCGCCCCCGGCACGGGCCAGCTCGACGGCCCGTCCACACTGGACGTCAAGCCGGCCACGGCCAGCCCGTACGAACTGCTGTCGCGCCTGGCGGCGGAGTCGGGCTACGCGGACGAGGTCTTCCGCCAGAACCTGGCCCTCGCGGACGCGGCGGCCACCCCGGAGGAGGCGGGCGAGCTGTACCGGCTGGCGGAGAACCAGCTCCTGCGTGACCTGCCGGTGGCGCCCCTGTGGACCGGCCACGGCCACGCGGTCTGGGGCTCGCGGGTCCACGACGTCACAGCCACGCCGTTCACCGGCCCGGTCCTCGCGGGAATCGGCGTCTCGTGAGCTGGGAACCGGCGTCCCTGCGTTGCCGGAGTGAAATCCGGGTCGGGAAAGTCGGCGAGGCCACTACTGAGGTCACCGAAGTGCGCGGGCGGCTCGGGAATCCCGACGACTTCAGACGCCCGTGACGCTCAGGACCTTGGAACGCTTGCGGCTCAACGCGTAGGCGGCGATCGCGGCGGGCACGAACATCACCGAGCCGTAGACGCCGGCCGGGACCGCCATCGCCTCGCTGCCGAGCACCGACATGGCGACGGTGATGGCCAGCGCGGCGTTGTGGATGCCGATCTCCATGGCGGACGCGATCGCCTGCTGCCGCTCCACCCGCAGCAGCCGCGGCACGCCGTAGCCGATCGCCAGGCTCAGCACGGAAAGCAGCAACGCCACCGGTGCGAGCGTGTCGGCGTTCTCCAGCAGCAGCTTGAAGTTCCCGATGATGGAGAACATGATCGCCAGCGCCAGCACGACGATCGACGCGATCTTCACCGGCTTCTGCATCTTCTCGGTCCAGGCGAGGGAGCGGTGCCGGACCCACATGCCGATCGCCACCGGGACCAGCACGAACACGAACACCTGCACCAGCTTCGCGGGCTGCAGCCCGACCGACGCGTCGCCGGCCATGAACCGCGCCATCGACAACGCGACCACCACCGGCAGCGTGAACAC
Source organism: Amycolatopsis sp. NPDC003731 (assembly GCF_053586895.1). Lineage (NCBI taxonomy): Bacteria > Bacillati > Actinomycetota > Actinomycetes > Pseudonocardiales > Pseudonocardiaceae > Amycolatopsis > Amycolatopsis sp. NPDC003731. The sequence continues at coordinate 29,762 of NZ_JBSFNC010000102.1, forward strand.
CGCGAGCACGGAGTTGATCGCGGTCAGGGTGATATTGAGCGCGACGTCACCACCCGCGAGATGGCTGAACAGGTTCGCCGACGTCCCACCGGGCGAGGCGACGAGCAGCATCATCCCGACGGCCAGCACGCCGTTGAGCCCGAACAGCACGACCAACCCGTAGCAAATGGCGGGCAGCACGACCATCTGGCACACCAGTGCGACGATCGCGGCTTTCGGGTACTTCACCACCCTGGCGAAATCGGCCGGGGCCAGCGACATGCCGAGGCCGAACATCACCAGCGCGAGCGCCGCCGGCAGGAATATCGAGACGATCTGCGCACCCATCCGAACCTCCGCGAGTCCCAGGCGAGAACCGGCTGCCATCCTGCTCCCACCCGGGTGCGATCTTTCTTCCGCTGTGCGTTGAATGCCCGATTTGTAACCTTCGCTGGTCCGTTCGGAGTCGTGCGTCCGCGTATCAGACCGTCGCGTGCGCGACCAGCGTCTCGATGAACGCGCCGGTCAGCGGATCCGGCGCCGCCCGGGTGTACGCCGTCAGTACCCGGCGCACCGGCGCCGCCGGCCGCAGGACCCGGCCGTCGAAGCGGGCCGGCAGGACGTTCTCCGGCACCAGCGCCGGCCCCAGGCCCGCCGCCGCCAGGATCGGGGCCGCCGCCGTCTGCTCGGTGCGGACCGCGGCCCGGGGGCGGAAGCCCGCCGCCGCGCAGGCCGCGTCGACCAGCTCCGCCAGGCCGTTGCCCGGCGCGTAGTGCACCCAGGCGCAGTCGGAGAGGGTGGCCAGATCGACGACCCCGGTGGCGTCGCCTTCCGTCGCGCCGTCCGCCGGCAGCACGACCACGAACTCCTCCACCCCCAGCTCCCGGACCGGGCCCGCCCAGTCGCCGGGGCGCGGGCCGAGCGCGACGTCGGCCTCGCCCGCGGCCATCGCTTCGCGCAGCTCGTCGGCGTGCCGGAACTCGATCAGCCGGACATCGACCTCCGGCCGATCGCGCCGCCACACCCGCAGCGCGGGCGGCAGCACGCCCAGGCTGACCGAATACACGGTCGCGACCTGCAGCTCGCCCGCCGTCGTCCCGGACGCGAGCCGGGCCGCGCAGCGCGCGCGTTCGGCGTCGGCGAGCGCCGCCCGCGCGTGCGGCAGCATCGCCCGGCCCATCGGCGTGAGCCGGACCGCCCGGGGCAGCCGCTCCAGCAGCGGCCCGCCGAGGCCGCGTTCGAGGGCCCGCATCTGGTGCGACAACGCCGGCTGCGTCACGTGCAGCTGTTCGGCGGCGCGGGTGAAGGAACCCGTGTCGACCACCGTGACCAGGTACTCGAGCTGCCGCAGACTTGTCATGAACTCAGTTTATCGACTTGGTGACAACTAAGCCTTGGACTTATCGAAGCCGCGAGCCGAGCCTGAAGGCATGGAACGCAAGACAGCTCTGGTCGCCGGAGCGAACGGGATCATCGGCCGCACGCTCACCGAGCACCTGCGCACGAACGGCTGGGACGTCACCGGCCTTTCGCGGCGCGGCGGCCCGGGCACGATCGCCGTCGACCTCCTCGACCCGGCCGACACCCGCGCGAAGCTCGCCCCGCTAACCTCGGCCACGCACCTCTTCTACGCGGCCTACCAGGACAAACCGACGTGGGCGGAGCTGGTCCCGCCGAACCTGGCGATGCTGACGAACCTCGTCGACGCGGCCCCGCCCGGCCTGCGGCACGTCAGCCTGATGCAGGGCTACAAGGTCTACGGCGCGCACCTCGGGCCGTTCAAGACGCCGGCGCGCGAGACCGACGCCGGGCACATGCCGCCGGAGTTCAACGTCGACCAGCAGCAGTTCCTCGAACGGCGGGCGGGGTCCTGGACGTGGTCGGCGATCCGGCCGTCGGTGGTCGGCGGCACGGCGCTGGGCAACCCGATGAACCTGGCGCTGGTGATCGCGGTGTACGCGTCGATCTCGAAGGAACTCGGGCTGCCGCTGCGCTTCCCCGGCAAACCCGGCGCGTACGACAGCCTGCTGGAGGTGACCGACGCGGGCCTCCTGGCCTCGGCGACGGTCTGGGCGACCGGGCAGCAGGGCGCCTTCAACATCGCCAACGGCGACCTGTTCCGCTGGCGCGAGCTCTGGCCGAAGCTGGCGGCGTACTTCGACCTCGACGTCGCACCGCCGCTGCGGATGTCCCTCGCCGACGTCATGGCGGACAAAGGTCCACTGTGGACCCGGATGGCGGCCGAACACGGGCTCTCCGCGTCCTACGCGGACGTTTCGGCGTCGTGGGCGTTCGGCGACTTCGTGTTCGGCTGGGACTACGACATGTTCGCCGACACGTCGAAGTCGCGCCGGGCGGGGTTCCACGAGTACGTGGAGACCGAGCAGATGTTCTTCCGGCTGTTCGACGAGTTCCGGAAGGCGCGGGTCATTCCCTAGCGCGGATCCGCTAGCCGCGGCCGATGAACGGCATGGTCGTCGCGGTGACGGTGAGGAACTGGACGTTGGCGTCGAGCGGCAGCCCGGCCATGTACCGCACGGCGTCGGCCACGTGCCGGACGTCGAAGGTCGGCTCGGCGACGACCCGGCCGTCGGCCTGCGGGATACCGGCGGCCATCCGCTCGGTCATCTCGGTGGCGGCGTTGCCGATGTCGAGTTGCCCGCAGGCGACGTCCCAGGCCCGGCCGTCCAGCGAGATCGACCGGGTCAGCCCGGTGACGGCGTGCTTGGTCGCGGTGTAGGCGACGCTCGCCGGCCGCGGCACGTGGGCGGAGATCGAGCCGTTGTTGACGATCCGGCCGCCGCGGGGGTCCTGGTCCTTCATGAGCAGCACGGCTTGCCGCGCGCAGAGGAACATCCCGGTGAGGTTGACGTCGACGGTCCGCTTCCAGTCCGCGACGGACAGGTCGGCCACGGTCCCGCCCGCGGAAATCCCGGCGTTGTTGAAGAGCAGGTCGAGCCGCCCCCACCGCTCCCGCACGGCGTGGAAGAGGGCTTCGACCTCGTGTTCGTCGGAAACGTCGGTGGGCACGGCCAGGGCGTTCTCGAAGCCCGCGGCGGTCTCCGCGAGAGAGTCGGCCCGCCGTCCGGCCAGCGCGACCCGGTAGCCGTCTTCGAGAAGCGCCCGCGCCACCGCCCGCCCGATCCCCGAACCGGCTCCGGTCACCACCGCGGTCTTCGCCATGCCCCGACCCTAACGAAAAGGGCCCGGCGCGTGCCGGGCCCTTTCGCGGAACGTCCGTTACTTCGCCGCCACGCCCAGCGCGGCCAGGGCCGGGCCGGCCATGATCACGCCGTTGCCGGTCACCGTGTCGAAGCCCGGCGTGCCCAGGTCGATCGCCGAGGACACCAGGGCCGTGCGGATCTGGGCCGGGGTCGCCGTCGGCTTGCCCGACAGCAGCAGGGCCGCGATGGCCGCCGCGTGCGGGGCCGCCGCCGAGGTCCCGAAGAACGGCTGGAAGCCCGCCACCGAGGTGGCGACGCCGTCGGCCGCGGTGATGTCCGGCTTGTTGCGGACCGTGCCGCCGGTCGAAGACACGTTGCCCGGGGTGATCGCCGTGCCGTCGGCGTTGTAGAACAGCCGGCGCTTGCCGTCGGAGGAGAAGCGCTCCCACTTGCTCGACGCCGTGTACAGGCCGGGGTACGGACCCGCCGGGTTGGCCGGGTCGCCGGTCTCCAGCGGCCGGGTGAACGCGCCCGCCGCCGGGGCCGCCGCCACGCTGAACGCGTTGACCGCGGCCGAGTGGCCGTTCGTGACACCGTTGGTACTGAACGCCTTGAGCGAGCCCGAAGCCA
>NZ_JBSFNC010000103.1:0-33501 GCF_053586895.1 Amycolatopsis sp. NPDC003731
AGGCCGGCGAGCGCGTGGGAAATGGCCTCCTGCCCGGCGACCAGCTGGGCGACGACGTCGGTGAGCTCGGCCGTCGTCACCCCCGGCGCCGTCGAGCTCCGCGGCTTCGTAGAGCGACGCCGGGATGGCGCGCAGGCCGCCGTGCAGGATCACCAGGTTGAACGGGATGCCGATCCAGATGTTGGTGAGGATCACCGCCGGCAGCGCCCAGCTCGTGCTGCTCAGCCACGGCACGGCGTCGAAGCCGAGGAACCGCAGGCCGGCGTTGAGCACGCCGTGGTCCTGGTCGAACATCCACCGCCAGACCGCGCCGCTGACCACCAGGGGCAGCAGCCACGGCAGCAGGAGCAGCGACCGCAGCAGCGCGCTGCCGAGGAAACGGCCGTTGAAGAACACCGCGAGCGCCAGGCCGATGCCGAACTGGAAGACCAGCGACCCGGCGGTGAACAGCACCGTGTTGAGCGCCGCCGTCGAGAACAGCGGGTTGTTCAGCACGGCGGAGTAGTTCGCGATGCCGACGAAGGGTGCTTCGCCGGTGTAGAACGACTTCACCGTGTAGTTCTGGGTGCTCATCACCAGGTTCGCGACCAGGGGGTAGCCGAAGAACACGATGATGTAGGCCAGGGCGGGCAGCAGGAACGCCCACGCGGCGAACCGGTTGTCCCGGCGGGACTTCCGGTTCGCGCGGGGTGCCGCCGAGACCGTCGGGGCGGCGGCGAGCGTCACGAGCCGCTCGCCTGCTGGGCGGCCTTGAGGGCCTGGTCGACCGGGGTCTTGCCGGTCAGCGCCGCCTGGAGCGCGTCGGCCAGCGCCTGCGAGACCTTGGGGTACTTCTCGCCGAGCTCCGCGGTGCGGGAGCGGGCGGTGCCGACCTCGTCGACGAACGCCTGCATCGCCGGCTGCTCGGTGCCGAACTTCTGCGCGGTGGCCGTCTTCGACGGGATGTAGGCGTGCGCCTTGCTCCACTCGAGCATCGTCGGCTCGGACAGGATGCAGGAGAGCACCCTGCCCGCGGCCTCCTGGGCGGGCCCGCCGGTCACCGGGATCGTGCCGACCTCGCCGCCGAGGGCGACCACCGGCTTGCCGCCGGCCTGCGGCACCGGGATCGGCACCACGCCGTAGTGCAGGGACTTCTGCTCGTCGAGGCGGGCGATGTTCCACGACCCGTTGATCATCATCGCCGCGTTGCCGCCGACGAACTGGTCGGCGACGTCGTTCTGGTTCCAGGTCACCACGGACTTCGACGCCGCACCCGAGTTCACCAGGTCGGTGACGTACTGCAGGGCCTGGGCCGCCTTGGAGGAGTCCAGCTGGGACAGTTCGGCGCCGTTGCTCCAGAAGAACGGGAGGAACTGCCAGGTGCCTTCCTCGGACGGGATGGCGGAGAAGGCGAGCCCGTACTTGCCGTCCTTGGTCAGCTTCGCCGCGGCGGCCTTCAGCTCGTCCCACGTCTTCGGCGGCTCGACGCCGGCGGCCTGCAGGAGGTCCTTGTTGTAGATCAGCGCGAGGCCGTTGACGCCGGGCGCGACGCCGTACACCTTGCCCTGGTAGGTCCCGGCCTTGACGATGCTGTCGTAGTAGCCGTCGGTGCTGATGCCGTAGTCGCTCAGCGGGGTCAGCGCGCCGGTGGCGGCGACCTGCTGCAGCGTGGGGTTGTCGGTGAAGAGCAGGTTCGGCAGCGTCTTCGAGCTGGCGCTCTGCAGCACCTTCGGCAGCATCTGGTTGGTCGGCACCTTCTGGCGCTCGATCTTGATCCCGGTCTGCCCGGCGCAGGTGTCGAGGATCTTCTGCCACGCGGCGGAACCCTGCTCGTCGGCGTAGTAGTCGAGCTCGGTGATCGACGTGGCGGCCGGGGCGTCGGCGCCGCCGGGCGCGGCCGGGGCCGTCGGGCTGGGGCTGCAGGCGGCCAGCAGCACGGCACTCGTGGCGCTCGCGGTGAGGACGAGGGCGCGACGGACTACGGGCATGGTGATTCTCCTTCGGCAGCGGAGCAGAACCGGGGGTCAGGCGCGGGGCGCGGCGGTGCTTTCGCGCCGGGTGAGGCGGGGCCCGAGCAGCCGGACCTCCGGGGTGGTGTGGCCGGCGAGCCGGCGCATGGTCATTTCGACGGCCTGGGTGCCGACCTCCTCGGCCGGGATGGCCACGTTGGTCAGCGCGACGGCGTGCTGCTCGGCCATGCTGTCCGGGCAGACGGCGATGACCGAGATGTCCTCGGGCACCCGCAGGCCGCGGTGGCGCAGGTCCGACAGCAGCCCGGGCAGCACGGCCTCGTTGTGCACGACCAGGCCGGTCAGGCCGGGATCGGCGGCGAGCAGCTCGTCGAGACAGGCGCTCACCGCTTCGTAGGAGTGGGCGCACGCGTGGGAGGCCGCGCGCACGTCCCGGCTCTTCGTCGCTTCGTCGAAGCCGCGCAGGAACCGCGTCGCGTAGCTCGTGCCCCGCCGGTAGACCGCCGGGGACGGGCCGATCAGCGCGATCGAGCGGTGGCCGAGGTCGGCCAGGTGGGCGACGCAGGCCGAGGCGGCCGCGGTGAAGTCGAGGTCGACGCAGCTCAGCCCGGCCGGGTGGTCGGGCACGCCGATGAGCACCACCGGCAGGTCGAGAGCGAGCAGCATCGGCACCCGCGGGTCGGCGGTTTCGACGTCCATCACCATCAGCGCGTCGGCGATCGCCGAGGACGCGACCCGCTGCAGCGCGGCCGGCCCCTCGTCCTTGGTGAGCAGCAGCAGGTCGTGGTCGTGCGCGCGGGCCGCGGTGACCGCCGAGGCGACGAACTCCATCACGACGGCGACGTTGAGGTCCGTGCGCAGCGGGACGACCAGCGCCAGCACGTTGGTCTTGCTGCTGGCCAGCGCCCGGGCACCGGCGTGGGGGTGGTAGCCGAGCTTGCGGATGCTGTCTTCGACCAGCCGCCGGGTCTTCGGCGAGATCGAGCGTTTGCCGCTGATCACGTACGACACCGTGCTGGGGGCGACCCCGGCCGCGTTGGCGACGTCGTTGATCGTGACCACGGGCGGCCTCCTGAAGGCGGGGAGGGGACGGGCGGTGTGTCGAAGCGCATCGACGATGGCACGAAGGTAAGTGACACCCGCCGGAAACACAAGCATCATTCACCGTTTGCCGGTATTCGATGGTTATTCGACAACAGAGGTGTTCGTCGAAATCGTCGAAGGTCCCTGTTGAACGTTCTTTTTGCAGCTCAGTGCCACGATCAAGCCGTCGTCTCGACGGGCCTGGGAGCGTTCCCAGAAACTCTTGACCTTCTGCTCACGCGGCTGTAATAGTCGTCGGGTTCCCCGCCGTTCGACGCGAATGTTCCGCGCCGCGCCGTCGAAACGATTCGACGAATCGGAGGCCGTCCGTGCGCTTGTCCCTCTTCCGCCGTGCCCTCGTCCCGGCGGTGGCCGCGACCCTGCTGCTGGCTTCGTCGCCGGCGCTCGCGGCGCCGCCACCCCCGTTCCGCGATCCGTCGCTGCCCCTGGCCACCCGGATCGACGACCTGCTGTCCCGGCTGACGGCGGACGAGAAGATCTCGCTGCTGCACCAGTACCAGCCGGCCATCCCGCGGCTCGGCATCGGCGTCTTCAAGACCGGTACCGAAGCGCTGCACGGTGTCGCCTGGTCGACCGACTACGACAACTCCGGTGCCGTCGTCAAAGCCGACGGCACGGTGTTCCCGCAGGCCATCGGCCTGGCCACCAGCTGGGACCCGGCGCTGGTGAAGCAGGTGGGCGCGGCCGTCGGGCAGGAGGCGCGCGGCTTCAACGCCCGCAACCCGACGCTGTGGGGCCTCAACCTGTGGGCCCCGGTGGTGAACCTGCTGCGCGACCCGCGGTGGGGCCGCAACGAAGAGGGTTACTCCGAAGACCCGTACCTGACCGGCGAATTCGCGAAGGCCTACGGCCACGGCATGCAGGGTGACGACCCGCGGTACCTGCAGGCCGCGCCGACGCTCAAGCACTTCCTGGCCTACAACAACGAGGTCAACCGCGACACGACGAGTTCCTCGGTGCCGCCGAAGATCCTGCACGACTACGACGAGCAGGCGTTCAAGATCCCGCTGGAGGCGGGCGCGGCCAACGCCGTGATGCCGTCGTACAACCTGGTCAACGGGCGGCCGAACCACGTCAGCCCGGACCTCGACGGCAAGCTGCGGAAGTGGGCGCCGGACGACATCGCCGTGGTCAGCGACGCCGGCGCACCGTCCAACCTGGTCAACTCCGAGAAGTACTACGCCACCAAGGCCGAAGGCGACGCGGCGGCGATCAAGGCGGGGCTCGACAGCTTCACCGACAACGACACCGACGGCTCGATCACCGTCGCCGCGGTCAAGGAGGCGCTCGCGAAGGGCTTCCTGACCATGGCCGACGTCGAGAACGCCGACCGCCACCTGCTGTCGCTGCGGTTCCGGCTCGGCGAGTTCGACCCGCCGGGCCGCAACCCGTACGCGAAGATCACCCCGGCCGTCATCGGCTCGCCCGAGCACCAAGCACTGGCGCGCAAGGCCGCCGACGCCCAGATGGTGCTGCTGCGCAACAACGGCAACGCGCTGCCCCTGAACGCCGCGCGCAACAGGAAGATCGCGGTCGTCGGCCCGCTGTCGAACACCCTGTACGAAGACTGGTACGCCGGGGCGATGCAGTACAAGGTCACCCCGCTGCAGGGCATCAAGGAGCGCCTCGGCTCGGCGGGCACGGTCGCCTCGTCCGAAGGCGTGGACCGGATCGCCCTGAAGGACCTCGGCACCGGCCGGTACCTGACGGCCCCCGCGACCACCGGGAAGATCACCGCCGGCGGCACGGTGGCGGGCACCGCCGAGTCCTTCGACGTCTACGACTGGGGCGCGGGCAAGAACACGCTGCGCGCGGCCGCGAACGGCAAGTTCCTGAGCTACTCCGGCGGAGCGCTGGTGAACGACGTCGACCAGCCGGCCGGCTGGTTCGTGCAACAGCAGCTGAAGCTCGACGCCCAGCCCGACGGCAGCTACGTGCTCGAATACGCGGGCAACGAGGTCAACGAGCCGTGGTTCGGCCCGAACAAGTTCGCCATGGTCGGCGCGGACGGCGTCCTGACGATCTCCTCGCCGGATGCCGCGCACGCGACCAAGTTCGGCCGGGACGTGCTGAGCAGCGGCGTCGGCAGCGCGGTCGCCGCGGCGAAGGACGCGGACACCGCGGTCGTCGTGGTCGGCAGCATGCCGTTCATCAACGGCCGCGAAGCCAACGACCGCACGAGCACCGAGCTCGCCCCGGCGCAGCGCGCGCTGATCGAAGCGGTGCAGAAGGCGAACCCGCACACGATCGTCGTGGTGGAGAACAGCTACCCGACGACCGGCTGGGACACCTTGCCGGTCCCCGGCATCCTGTGGACCAGCCACGCGGGCCAGGAAACCGGGCACGCGGTCGCCGACGTGCTCTTCGGCGACACCGACCCGAGCGGGCGGCTGACGCAGACCTGGTACGCCTCCGACGCCGGGCTGCCGAACATCCTGGACTACGACATCGCCAAGACCGGGATGACCTACCAGTACTACCGCGGGAAACCGCTGTTCCCGTTCGGTTACGGGCTGAGCTACACCAGCTTCCGCTACGACAACGTCCGCGCGTCCCTGGCGGGCGGCCAGGTCCGGGTGAGCGTCGACGTGACGAACACCGGCGCCCGCAGCGGGTCCGACGTCGTCCAGCTCTACTCGAAGAACTCCGGTGTGCAGCGGTTGCGGGACTTCTCGAAGCTGACCCTGGCCCCGAAGGAGACCCGCACGGTGCGGTTCGGCGTGCCGGTGGCGGACCTGGCGTCGTGGGACGTCGCCCGCGACCGGTCCGTCGTGGCGGCGGGGGTGTACGAGTTCTCGGTGGGCCGCAACGCCTCCGAACTCTCGGCGCCGCAACCGGTCTACGTGCCGGGGGAGCGGCCCCAGCCGCGCGACCTGAGCCGGCCGACCCAGGCCCAGGACTTCGACGACTACTCCGGCACGACGTTGACGGACACGTCGAAGGTTTCGGGGACGTCGGTCGCCACCGCGGCCGGCAGCTGGGTGGCGTACCGCAACGTGGCGCTGAACGGCCCGGGGCGCTTCTCGGCCTCGGTGTCCGCGACGGCGTCGTCGAAGGTCACGGTCCGCCTGGACTCGCCGACCGGCCGCGTGCTGGGCACGGTCCCGGTTTCGCCGACGGGTGACCGGTACGCGTACACGACGGTGACGGCGGCGCTGGCCAAGGCGAGCGGCCGGCACGACGTCTACCTGACGTTCGACGGCCCGGTGAACCTGGCGACGTTCTCGTTGCGGTGACCTAGGGTTTGCGGCCCACCCCCGCATAGGGCAAGGAGTTGACCGAAGGGTCGTCGGACATGTCGCCGGCGCCCTCGGGGTTCCACATCGCGCAGCCGACCAGGCCCGGTTCGACGAGGTCGAAGCCCTCGAAGAACCGGAGCACCTGGTCGTGCGTGCGCGGGAACGGCTGGTTCTGCTGGTTCTGCCGGGTCGTGTAGACCTCGATCGCTTCGTCGAGGCCCTCCGACCCCGAGTCCGCCGCGACGTGCGTGACGGCGAGGAAGCTGCCCGGCGCGAGCCGCTCGCGGTAACGGGCCAGGATGCCAACCGGGTCCCAGGAGTCGGGCACGAAGTGCAGCAGCAGCAACATGAACACGCCCGTCGGCTGCTCGGGGTCGAGCAGCCGGCGGGCCGGCTCCGCGTCGAAGATGTCGTTGACGTCGCGCATGTCGGCCTGGATCACCGCGCAGTTGTCGTTGCCCTGCAGCAGCAGCTCGCTGTGCGCGACGGCGACCGATTCGCGGTCGACGTACACCACCCGGCACGACGGGTCGACCTGCTGGACGATCTCGTGCAGGTTGCCGACGGTCGGGATGCCGGAGCCGACGTCGAGGAACTGCCGGACCCCGGCGTTCACCATGTACCGCGCGGCGCGGCGCAGGAAGGCGCGGTTGAGCCGGGCGGCGTCGCGGATGCCCGGCATGATCTTCAGGATCTGCTCGCCGAGCGCCCGGTCGGCGGCGAAGTTGTGGTCCCCGTCGAGCCAGAAGTCGTACACCCGGGCCGGGTTCGGCACCGAGGTGTCGATCTCCGGCGGTACCCAGCTCGGTTCTCCGGTCACGGGACCTCCCACCCTCGCGGACGCTGCGGGACCGGAGCTTAGCCCCTCATCCGTTCGTGTGGACCCGCGCTCCGCAGCCCCGGCGTCCGGCTAAGGTGGCCCGGTCGCGAGGGAGGCGAGGCCATGACGAACCCGCGTCCCGTGCCCGGCCGGGTCCCGCTGCTCGGGCACACGGTGCCGCTGCTGCGCGACCCGCTGAAGTTCTTCACTTCCCTGTCCTCGCACGGAGAAGTCGTCAAAATCCGGCTCGGGCCGCTGCCGGTGCACGTGGTCACCACCCCGGAACTGGCCTGGCAGGTGCTGGCCACCGACGCCGACAAGTTCGACAAGGGCCTGGTCTTCGACAAGATGCGCCCGCTCTTCGGCGACGGCCTGGCCACCTCGAACGGCGAGCTCAACCGCCGCCAGCGCCGGCTGGTGATGCCCGCCTTCGGCCGCACGCGGATCGCCGGCTACGCCGAGCACACCATGACGACGCTGGCCGACGACCTCGCGAGCTCGTGGCGGCCCGGCGAAGTCGTCGAGTTCGACAAGCGGATGCAGGACCTGGTGCTGACCATCGCCGGGCAGACGCTGTTCTCCACCGCGCTCGGCGAGGAGGCACTGGCGGAGATCCGGCACTCGATCCCGGTCATGCTGAAGTACGTGCTGATCCGGGCCTTCTCGCCGAAGTTCGTCGAGAAGCTGCCGATCCCGGCGAACCGGCGGTTCGACACCGCGGCCGCGCGCCTGCGCGAGGTGATCGGCGAAACCGTCGTCGCGGCCCGCGAAGACGGCGCCGACCACGGCGACCTGCTCTCGATGCTGCTGCTGGCCCGCGACGAGGACACCGGCGAAGGCATGTCCGATCGCCAGGTGCACGACGAGGTCATCACGATCCTGACCACCGGCGCCGAGACCACCGCCGTCGCGCTGGCCTGGTTCTTCCACGAGCTGGGGCAGCACCCGGAGGTCGAACGGCGGTTCCACGCCGAAGTCGACGAAGTGCTGGGCGGGCGTGCCGCGCGCTTCGAAGACCTGCCGGATCTGGTCTACACCCACCAGATCGTGAACGAGATCGTCCGCCGCACCCCGCCGCTGATCCTGATGCGCCGCGCGCGGGAGGACGTCGAGCTCGGCGGGGTGCCGATCCCGGCGGGCAGCGAGGTCGCCGTCAGCCAGCACACCCTGCACCGCGATCCGCGCTGGTTCCCCGAGCCGGACCGGTTCGACCCGGACCGCTGGGCGCCCGGCCGCACCGCGGACCTGCCGAAGGGGGCGTACATCCCGTTCGGCGCGGGCGCGCGGCTGTGCCCGGGGCACGTGTTCGCGCCGACGGAGATCGGCATCGTCGCCGCGACCATCGGGGCGCGCTGGCGCCTGGTCCCGGTGCCCGGCAAGAAGGTGTACGCGCAGATCAAGGCCACCATGCAGCCGAACCGCCTGCCGATGACGGTGGTGCCGCGCAAGACCTGACGGTACCGGTTCGGCTACCCGGTGTAGTGTTCCGGAGTTCCTTCACCTGTCCGAGTCCAGAGGGAGTGCGGCGTGAAGCTGCCCGTCAAGGTGACGTCGGCGTTGTTCGCGTGCGGTGTCCTGTGCGCGTCGCTGACCGCGGCGGTGCCCGCCGAGGCCGCCGCGATCTCCTGCAGCGACACGGATCTGCCGGTCACCGGCCCGGGCCTGCCCCCGCTGGTGCCGGGGACGCCCGCGACCGTCCACGGCCGGCTGTGCCTGCCCGCCGGGGACGCCCCGGACACCGTCCAGCTGCTCGTGCACGGCGGGACGTACAACAGCGCGTACTGGGACCTGCCCTACGAGCCGGAGCGCTATTCCTACCAGCGCGACATGGCCGCGCACGGTTACGCGACCTTCGCCGCGGACCAGCTCGGCGCCGGGCGGAGCAGCCGGCCGCTGAGCCTGCCGCTGTCGGTCTGGGCCGCGGCCGAGTCGATGCACGAGGTGGTCGGGCACCTGCGGGCCGGCCGGGCCGGCGGCGTCCGGTTCGCGAAGGTGGTCATCGTCGGGCACTCGGTCGGCTCCGGGGTCGTCGCCGTGGAAGCGTCCACGTACCGCGACGTCGACGGCGTCGTCCTCACCGGCATCACGCACCTGCCGGCCCTGCCCGTGCTCGCCCTCGGCGCGGCGCTCGGCCTACAGCCGGCGCTGCTCGACGGGCAGCTCGGAACCCTCGGCAGCGACCCGCTGTACTTCACGACGAAGCCGGGAGCGCGCGCCGGGCTGTTCTACGCGGCGGGCGACGCCGACCCGGCCGTGATCGCCGCCGACGAGGCGACGAAGGACCAGGTTTCGGTGCCCGGGATGGGCACGGTGGCGCTGTTCGGCATCGTGTTGCCCGCGACGTGGGGAATCTCCGTGCCGGTTTTGCAGGTGGTCGGTGAAAAGGACGTCCTTTTCTGCGGGGTGCTGGCGTTGCGCGACTGTTCCGACGCGGCGGTGCTGCGGGCGCAGGAAGCGCCCTATTACGCCGACCCGTCGAAGTTGTCGACGTACGTGCTGCCCGGCGCGGGGCATTCCGTGGCGCTGCACGAAAACGCGGGCGAATACCGCAGTGCGACCCGGTCCTGGCTGCAGGCGCGCCTCGGGATCGCTCCGCAGGGTTATCACTCGATCGGACGAAACTGAACCCGTGCGTGTCGCACAATTCCGGGCCAAGATATATCGATTGACCCGAACGGTGTGTACTGAACCCTTGGACAGCCTGAGGTGACTGCTCCCCAACCCCGCGGCAACGCCCCGCGGAACCAGCCGGACGCCGATCGCGCGGCGAAACGGCTCGGTGCGCTCGCGCGCAAGTGGGGCTACCTGATCAGCACCACGGCGTACCTGCCGCACACGCCCGAGGAGATCGAGCGTGAGCTGGCCGCCCTGGCCGGGCGGCTGTTCGAGGCGGTGGCGAGCGAACCTCCGGACCTCGCGGCGGCCGCGACCGCCGGCGGGCGGCTCGTCGAGCTGCGCGGCGTCGGCGCCGAAAGCCTGCGCCGCAGCCTGGAAGTCCTGGGCAAGGCACTGGTGCGCGAGCCGGAGCTGCGCGGGCTCGACCGGCTGGCCGAGCGGGTCGTGCTGGTGCTCGGCGCGTTCAGCTCCGGGTACGGCGAGATGCTGCGCGAGGACATCCAGAAGCGGCAGGAGGGCTTGAGCCGTGCCCTGCTGAAGGTCGAGCAGGAGACGCGGCAGAAGCACGTCATCTCCCGCGCGCAGTTCGAGGAGGTGTTCGCCGGCTCGGCCAGCGGCGTCGCGCTCACCGAACTGGACGGCCGGGTGCTGCGGGCCAACGCGGCGCTGGCCAAGACGCTCAACCGCACGCCGGCCGAGATCGCCGCGATGACGCTGTTCGACCTGGTCCACCCCGAGGACGTCGAGCAGTTGCGGGAAAGCTACGGCGAGCTGGTGGCCGGCCGGCTGCACCGGCTGCGCGCCGGCCGCCGCCTGCTCGGCAAGGACGGCGAGCCGATGTGGGCGACCTTCGCCGCGTCGGTGATCCGCGACGCGGTCGGCAAACCCCGCCAGCTGCTCACGATCGTCGACGACGACACCGAGGTGTCATTGCTGCAGCGGCGGCTGAGCCACCAGGCCCTGCACGACGTGCTCACCGGGCTGCCGAACCGGCAGTTCTTCAGCACCCGCCTGGAAACCCTGCTCCGCGACGCGGACCCCGCGCGCGGAGTCACCCTGTTCCACCTCGACCTCGAAGGCTTCTCCCAGATCAACGGCGGTCTCGGCCAGGAACTCGGCGACCGGCTGCTGCGCGGGGTCGCCGCCAAGCTGAAGCTGGTGTTCGACGGGGAGAAGGCCCTGGTGGCCCGCCTCGGCGGCGACGAATTCGGCGTGCTGGTGCAGAACACGGCGGACACCCCGGGCGTGGTGACGCTCGTCCGCCGGATCACCCACGAGCTGGCCGAAGCGGAGTACGTCGACGGGCAGCGCGGGGTCGCGGTGCCGGCCGCGATCGGCGTGGTCCACCGCCCGCCGCGCGACATCACGCCCGCGGAGCTGCTCCAGGCGTCGGACCTGACCCTGCGGCGCGCCCAGCGGACGGGCAGCCAGTGGGGCCTGTTCGACCGCGAGCTGGACCGCCGCGACCGGCACGACTTCGGCCTGGCCGCGTCGATGGCGGGCGCGTGGGAGAACGGCGAGATCGAAGACCGCTACCAGGTGCTGACGTCGGCGACGACCGGCGCGGCCGAGGCCGTCGAGGCGCGCCTGCGATGGAACCACCCGGCGGAAGGCGTGCTGCCGCACGAAACCTGTGTCCGGCTGGCCGCGGAGATCGGGCTGGCGCTCCCGCTGGGCACGTGGCTGTTGCGCACGGCGGCCGAGCGGCTGGCGGCCTCCGGGCTCGCCGTGCCACTGGTCGTCGAGCTGACGACCCAGCAGGCGGCGGACCCGGAGCTGGTCGGCGAAATCCGCCGCGTCCTGGACGACACCGGCCTGCCGCCGGACCGCCTGCGCCCCGGCTTTCCGACGGCGGCCCTGGACGTCAGCGACGCGGCGGACAACTTCAGGGTGCTGGGCGAAATCGGCGTCCGCGCGGAGATCCACGGCCTCGGCGACATCACGTGCCTGACGGAGTTCCCGGCCGGCGCGGTCCGGATCGCACCGAACCTGGCGGCCAAGCGCGAACACCCCTTGGTGGCCGGCCCGCTGTCGGCCCTGATCGACGCGGCCCACACGGCCGGGGCCGCGGTGTCGGTCGCCGGGGTGCGGACTTCGGAGGAAGCCGGGTGGTGGCGGGACCGGGGTGTGGACCTGCTTTCGGGTCCGGCGTTCCCCGACCCGCCGGACGGCTTCCCCGGCTGAGGAGGTCAGATCCGCACGAGGACCTCATCGAGAGGCTTGCGCTGCAGGTCCGGCACCATACAGTCGTCGGCCGGATAGCCGACCGGGATCACCGCGAACGCCTTTTCGTTGCGCGGGCGGCCGAGTAGTTCCCCGAGGAACCGCATCGGCGACGGCGTGTGCGTCAGCGCGGCGAGGCCCGCCACCTGCAACGCCGTCAGCAACATGCCCACCGCGATGCCGACCGACTCGTCGACGTAGTAGTGCTTGCGGACGCTGCCGTCGTCGTCGAGGGCGAACCGTTGCTGGAACACGACGATGAGGTACGGCGCGTCCGTCAGGTGGGGCTTCACCGCGTCCGTGCCGAGGGGCCGCAGCGCGTCGAGCCACGCCTCGCCGAGGCGGCCTTCGTAGGAAATCCGCTCCTCGGCCTCGGCGGCTTCGCGGATCCGCCGACGCACCGCGGGGTCGGTGACGAGGACGAACGTCCACGGCTGCTGGTGCGCCCCGCTCGGCGCGGTCGAGGCGACGGCGATCGCGTCGAGCACCGCGCGTTCGGGCACCGGGTCGGGGGAGAACATCCGCACCGAACGGCGGGCTTCCATCCGCTGGCGCAGCGCGGCGGCCCGGGCGATCGCTTCGGTGTCCGGCAGCCGGGCGGGCCGGTAGGGGACCGGGTGATACGTCATGTCCGGATTGTGGCGCGGGACACGGAGTGCGCAGCAGGGCCGAATGTACGATTCGCGGTGTCAAGCGTCCGCTATACGGACAGTAAGGTGATCCTTGCTTGAGAAATTGCGCCGAACAGCCCAGGGAAACTAGGCCGAACGGTCCTGTCGCGTGAAGTGATCTCCTCATTACCCTCCAGTAGCAGACAGTGGTGCCGATCACAGTCGTTCCGGGAGGCTTCATGGCGTCGCGCGTCCGAGGACCCGGCTCCGAAGACCGGCGCGAACTGCGGATCCGGCACCTCACCGGCTGCCTTCCCTGCACGCTCAAATGCGCGTATTGCGGGCTGCCGGTGCGGCTCACCGGGCCGGGCGACCACCCCGGCTACGGCGTGGTCGAAGAAGTTACCGGCGATCTCGTGCTGCTGCACCGGTTCTGCCGCGCCGCGCTCGGCCGGTGCCGGACCCGGGGGTGCGTGCTGCGGCGCGCCCACCTCGGCCGCGCGACCGAGCAGTACGAAACCGGCCGGCGGCCCGGGCGTTACCAGCGCCTCGGCGTCCGGCGTTCGCCCGACCTCGATCTGTACCGGAAGCACTGGCGGATCGCGAAGATGCGGTACGCGTGCAAGGCGTGCCGGTACTACACCGGCTCGCACTGAGCCGGTCCTTCCATCACGACGCGGAGGACTCGTGCTCGTTCGTCTCATCCTCGGCCTGCTCATGACGGTCGTCGGCCTCGCCGTCGCCGGCAAGCGGGTCGCGTTCCTCTACCGGCTGATCAAGGCCGGCCAGCCCGACGCCAAGCGGTCCGACGAGCTCGGTGCCCGGGTCTTCGCGCAGGTGCGCGAGGTGTTCGGCCAGCGCAAGCTGCTGAAGTGGTCGGTGCCCGGCCTGGCGCACTTCTTCACGTTCTGGGGCTTCGTGATCCTCGCTTCGGTGTACCTCGAGGCGTACGGCGCGTTGTTCGACGAAAAGTTCGCCATCCCGTGGATCGGCCACTGGGCGGTGCTGGGCTTCCTGCAGGACTTCATCGCCGTCGCGGTCGCCGTCTCGCTCGGCGTGTTCACGATCATCCGCATCAAGAACGCCCCCGAGCGCAAGGATCGCGCGTCCCGCTTCTACGGCTCGCACACCGGCGGCGCGTGGCTGATCCTGTTCATGATCTTCAACGTCGTCTGGACGATGTTCTTCTTCCGCGGCGCCTCGTCGGCGTCCGGCAACTTCCCGTACGACTCGGGCGCGTACGTCTCGCTCGGCGTCGGCAACCTCCTCGAGCCGCTCGGGCACTCGACGACCGAGGTGCTGGAAACCATCGGCCTGCTGCTGCACATCGGCGTCATGCTCGTCTTCCTCAGCATCGTGCTCTACTCCAAGCACCTGCACATCTTCGTGGCGCCGATCAACGTCTCGGCGAAGCGGCTGCCGGACGCGCTCGGCCCGCTGCTGCCGATGGAGTCCGCGGGCAAGCCGATCGACTTCGAGGACCCGGGCGAGGACGACACGTTCGGCCGCGGCAAGATCGGCGACTTCACCTGGAAGGGCATGCTCGACTTCGCCACGTGCACCGAGTGCGGCCGCTGCCAGTCGCAGTGCCCGGCGTGGAACACCGGCAAGCCGTTGTCGCCCAAGCTCGTCATCATGAACCTGCGCGACAACCTGTTCGAGGAGGCGCCCTACATCCTCGCGGGTACCGAGCACGAGGGCGCGCGCCCGCTGGTCGGCCCCGAGGACGACGGCGGCGTCATCGACCCGGACGTGCTGTGGTCGTGCACCACCTGCGGCGCGTGCGTCGAGCAGTGCCCGGTGGACATCGAGCACGTCGACCACATCGTCGACATGCGCCGCTACCAGGTGATGATCGAGTCGGCGTTCCCGACCGAGCTGGGCGGCCTGTTCAAGAACCTGGAGACCAAGGGCAACCCGTGGGGCCAGAACAACTCCGAGCGGCTGGCCTGGACGAAGGACCTCGGGTTCGACGTCCCGGTGTTCGACGGCGAGCTGGCCGAGGACGTCGAGTACGTCTATTGGGTCGGCTGCGCGGGCGCGTTCGACGACCAGGCCCGCAAGACCGTCCGCGCCACGGCGGAGCTGCTGCACATCGCCGGGGTGAAGTACGTGGTGCTGGGCAAGGAGGAGTCCTGCACGGGTGACCCGGCCCGCCGTGCGGGCAACGAGTTCCTCTTCCAGATGATGGCGCAGCAGACGGCCGAAACGCTCAACGCCGTGTTCGAGGGCCGCGAGCCGAGGTTGCGCAAGATCGTCACGACCTGCCCGCACTGCCTGAACACGCTGAGCCGCGAGTACCCCCAGCTGGACGGGCACTACGAGGTGGTCCACCACACGCAACTGCTCAACCGCCTGGTCCGCGGCGGTCGGCTGACCCCGGTGAAGCCGGTCGAGGACGGCCCGAAGGTCACCTACCACGACCCCTGCTACCTCGGCCGCCACAACAAGGTCTACACCCCGCCGCGCGAGCTGGTCGGGGCAACGGGAGCCGAGCTGGCCGAAATGCCCCGCCACGCCGACCGGGCCCTGTGCTGCGGCGCGGGTGGCGCCCGCATGTGGATGGAGGAGCAGATCGGCAAGCGCATCAACCTGGAACGCGTCGACGAGGCGATCGCCACGGACGCGGAAACGATCGTGACGGGCTGCCCGTTCTGCCGCGTGATGCTGACCGACGGCCTGGTCCAGCGCCAGAGCGAGCAGAAGGCGGAGAACGTCGACGTGCGCGATGTGGCGCAGCTGCTCTTGGAGCGGGTGAAGGCCACCGACACCTCGGCCCCGAAGGTCTGAACGGGTTCACCCGTTCGCCCTATATCCACCGGCCGCCGCGCGGCTCTTCCTTGAGAGGCAGGGAGCCGTGCGGCGGGAGGAGAGCCGATGGCCGGGGCGAGGATCGAGACGGTCGGCGGGGCCGGGGTGCGCCTGGTGATGCGCCGGGGCTCGTGGCTGGTGGGGCGCGGGCCCGACGCGGACCTGCGGTTGCCCTCGGACCAGGTTTCGCTGCGGCACGCCTGGATCCGCCAGGACGCGCGCGGCACCTGGGTGGCCGACGCCGGGTCGCGGAACGGGACGTGGGTCAACGGGCGGCGGCTGGCGCCGCGGCAGGACCACCCGCTCCGCCACGGTGACCGGCTCGAGTTCGGCCCGGTCGCCGCGGTCTACTCCGACGGGGACGGCGGCGGGCAGCAGACACGGAGCTGGCAGCGGTCGTCCGGCGGGGTCTCGTTCGGCGACGTGTCCGCGGGGACCATCAACAACGCCGGGCGCGATGTCAACAACAGCTACGACAACCGCCAGCACCACAAGTACGAGTTCAGCACCCCCGAGGGACAGCTGATTTCGGAACTGGCCACCGGGCGGGGCGCCGGCCGCGCGGTCATGGTGCTCGGGTTGCTCATGGTACTGGCCGGGTTCGCGATCTGGGCGTCGGTGATCTTCCGGTTCGTCAAGGCGGGATCCGACGCGGTCTCGTCGGGGTCGTTCGACGCGCCGCCACCGCTGCTCGGCCCGGAGGTCTTCGACGGCGTGCCGCTCGGGGCGATCGGCTTCGCGCTCTTCGGGCTCGGCGGGGTCGTGGCGATGATCGGGCTGGTGCTGGCCAAGGCGGCGCGCGAGCGGCGCCGGAACAGGAGGCGGTAGTGGACGGCATCCACTTCCACGGCGACGTCCGGGCCGGGACGGTCAACAACGCCGTGCACGGCGACATCAACACAGTCCACGGTGGACACCAGGAGATCCACCGCGGCCTCGACGCGCGGCAGGTCGCGTCGCTGGTGCGGTCGGTCCGTGCGGAACTCGACGCCGCCCGGTTGCCGACGGCCACGAAGGACGCCGTGCACGACGCCCTCGACGAGGTCGACCGGGACGTCGTGCACGGCGGAACCGGCGTGGGCGCAAAGGTGCGCCGGGCCAGGGATCTGCTGCGGGACGCCGGCGGCCTCGCGACCGCCGGCGCCGGGTTGTGGACCGCGGTGCGGGCTCTCGCCGCCGCGGCCGGCGTCCCGTTCTAACCGTCCACAGCGGACGCGACCACAGTGGACGGTGCCGCGGGGGCGACGCCGCCCAGCTGCGCGGTCGGCACCCGGTAGGTCTCCCGGGCCGTCGCCGCGGACAGTGCCGCCACCACGCACACCGCCGCGGTGAAGATCGCGACGCCGAGCCAGTCCTCCTTGCCGGACCCGATCGCCGCCACGACGCTGGGCGCGAACCCGGCCACCGCGAAGCCGATCTGGGTGCCGATCGCCATCCCGGACAGGCGGACCCGCGCGCTGAACATCTCGCCGTACAGTGCCGGCCAGACGCCGTTGATCCCGGAGTACGCCACCCCGAACAGCACGATGCCGAGCACGAACAGCAGCGCGTACGAGCCGATCGAAATCGACCACAGGTACGGGAAGATCAGCACGCCGCAGGCCAGGCAGCCGGTGATGAACACCGGTTTGCGCCCGACCCGGTCGGCGAGCCCGGCCAGTAGCGGGATCGCCGCCAGCGCGACGACGTTCGCGAGCACACCCACCCAGAGCATCGGGGTGCGGGAGAGGCCGATCGTGTTGACCGCGTAGCTCAGCGCGTAGACGGTGAAGATGGTGCTCACCGAGGCGATCGTCGCCGCGACGATCACCCGCAGCACGTCCGCCCAGTGGTGCCGGAACAGCAGCGCGACCGGCAGTTTCGCGACCTCGGTGCGTTCGAACACCGGCGTCTCGTCGAGCTTGCGCCGGATCACGAAGCCGACGACCACGACGAGCGCGCTGCCCCAGAACGGCAGCCGCCAGCCCCAGGTCAGCAGGTCCTCCTGGGGGAGGGCGGCGACCGGCAGGAAGATCGCGGTGGCCAGGATCTGGCCGGCTTGCGTGCCGCTCAGGGTGAAGCTGGTGAAGTAGGCGCGCCGGTGTTCGGGGGCGTGCTCGAGGGACATCGAGTTCGCGCCGGCCTGCTCGCCGGCCGCGGAAAGTCCTTGCAGCAGCCGGAGAACGACCAGCAGCACCGGGGCGAGGACGCCGACGCTCGCGTACGTCGGCAGGCAGCCGACGCAGAACGTCGCGAAGCCCATGAGCAGCAGGGTGAAGACGAGCACGCGCTTGCGGCCGAACCGGTCGCCGACGTGGCCGAGGACGAACGCGCCGACCGGCCGGGCGAGGTAGCCGACGCCGAAGGTGGCCAGGGCCAGGAGGGTGCCGGTGGCGGGGGAGGAGGCGGGGAAGAACACCTTGCCGAACACGAGCGCGGCGGCGGTGCCGTAGATGAAGAAGTCGTAGTACTCGAGCGCGCTGCCGATCCAGGCGGCCAGCGCCGCCTTGCGGGGCATCGATCCGGTCACGGGGAGGTGCTCCTGACGTCCGTGCTTCGTTGCTCAGACTGCGGCGGGGAAGCAATGTACGGTCTAGTTAGTTAATAAAGAGTGCGAGACCGGGGCGCCGGGTGTCAAGAGATCCTTTTCGCTGGTGGGGGCGCGGGCTTCAGCGAGCCGTCAGGTACTCGATCAGCAAGTCGCCCAGCATGGTGCGGTGGTGCTCGCGCCGGGCCGGGTCGAGCATGTCGCGGCCGAAGATCGCCTGGAACGTGTGGCGGTTCGCCAGCCGGAACACGCAGAACGAGCTGATGACCATGTGCACGTCGAGCGCGTCGACGTCCTCCCGGAACAGGCCGGCCGCCCGGCCGCGCTCGAGGATCCGGGTGATCCCGCCGAGTGCCGGGTCGGCCAGGCCGGCCAGGATCTCCGACCGCGACAGGTGCTCCGCGTGGTGGATGTTCTCGATGCTGACCAGCCGGATGAAGTCCGGGTGCGCCTCGTGGTGGTCGAACGTCAGCGCGGCCAGTTGCCGCAGGGCGTCCTCGGGCTCCAGGTGCTCGACGTCGAGTCGCTGTTCCGAGGCCCGGAGCTCGGAGTACGCCCGCTCCAGTACGGCGAGGTAGAGCTGTTCCTTGCCGCCGAAGTAGTAGTAGATCATCCGCTTGGTGGTGCTGGTGCGCGCGGCGATCTCGTCGACCCGGGCGCCGGTGTAGCCCTTGTCCGCGAACTCGCGCGTGGCCACCGCGAGGATGTCGGCCCGCGTCCGTTCCTTGTCGCGCTGGCGCTCGGCCTCCGACGATGGTGCGGCCACCGGGCTCCTTCCGCTGCAGGTCGACGGGCCTCACTCTAGCCCAGCCCTTCCGCCCGGGAGGACGCCGCGCTACCGTGAACGTACTAGTTCGTACATTAACGGCCGGAGGGCGCCGCGTGACCAGCTACCTGATCGGGCTCGTCGGCACGGGCATCGGGCCGTCCGCCAGCCCGGCCCTGCACGAACGCGAGGCCGACGAGCTCGGCCTGCGCTACGTCTACCGGCTGCTGGACCTCGACGTCCTGTGCCGCCCGGTCGCCGACGTCCTCGCCGCCGCCCGGCTCGCCGGGTTCGACGGCCTCAACGTCACCCACCCGGCCAAGCAGGCCGTCCTGCCGCACCTCGACGAGCTCTCGCCGGAAGCCGAAGCCCTCGGCGCGGTCAACACCGTCGTCTTCCGGAACCACCGCGCGATCGGCCACAACACCGACGCCACCGGGTTCGCCCGCAGCCTCACCCGCGGCCTGCCCGACGCCCCGATGGACGACGTCGTCCTGCTCGGCGCCGGGGGAGCGGGCGCCGCGGTCGCGCACGCCCTCCTCTCCCTCGGCACCGGCCGGCTCACCGTCCACGACGTCGACGGCAGCCGGAGCGCTCGCCTGGCCGAGGCGCTCGAGCGACGATTCGGCCCCGGCCGCGCGCAAACCGGCGACCTGACCGCGCTCGAAGGCGCCGACGGCCTCGTGCACGCCACCCCGACCGGGATGGCCGCCCACCCCGGCTCACCGGTGCCGGCCGAGCTGCTGCACCCGGGGCTGTGGGTCGCCGACATCGTCTACCGCCCCCTGGAAACCGCGCTGCTGGCCGCCGCGCGGGCCCGCGGCTGCCGGGTGCTGCACGGCGGCGGCATGGTCGTGCTCCAGGCCGCCGAATCGTTCCGGCTGTTCACCGGCGCCGAACCCGACCCGGCGCGGATGCTGCGCCACTTCGACGCCCTGGAAGGGAAGGCCGCCCGTGCCGCCTGAACCACGCACCGCCATCGCCACCGTCTGCCTGTCCGGCACCCTGGAGGACAAGCTCGCCGCGGCCGCGGCGGCCGGGTTCGACGGCGTCGAGCTGTTCGAGAACGACCTGCTGGTCTCCCCGTCGAGCCCGGCCGAAATCCGCCGCCGGTGCGCCGACCTCGGCCTGTCCGTCGACCTCTACCAGCCGTTCCGCGACTTCGAAGCCGTCCCGCCACCGCAGCACGCGGCCAACCTGCGCCGGGCCGCGCGCAAGTTCGACGTCATGGCCGAGCTCGGCGCCGGCACGATCCTGGTCTGTTCGTCGGTCTCGCCGGAGGCGATCGATGACGACGAACTGGCCGCGGAACAACTGCACGCGCTGGCGGAGCTGGCCGCCGCGCGCGGCCTGCGGGTCGCCTACGAAGCCCTGGCCTGGGGCCGGCACGTCAGCGGATACGAGCACGCCTGGCGTATCGTCCGCCGCGCCGCGCACCCCGCGCTCGGCGTCTGCCTCGACAGCTTCCACATCCTGTCGAAGGGCCACGACCCGGCGCCGATCCGCGCGATCCCCGGCGACAAGATCTTCTTCCTCCAGCTCGCCGACGCGCCGAAGCTGCCGATGGACGTCCTGCCGTGGAGCCGCCACCACCGGCTCTTCCCCGGCCAGGGCGACTTCGACCTCACCGCGTTCACCGGGCACGTCCTCGCCACGGGCTACCGCGGGCCGCTGTCCCTGGAAGTCTTCAACGACGTCTTCCGCCAGGCCGACCCGCGCCCGGCCGCGGTCGACGCGCTGCGCTCGCTGCTGGCGTTGAAGGAATCGCTCGGCGTGCGGGAACTGCCGGCCGCGCCGACGCTGACCGGCCACGCGTTCGCCGAGGTCGTCACCGACCCGGGTGCGGGCCGGCTCCTGGCGTCGCTCGGGTTCGCCCGCACCGGCGTCCACCGGACCAAGCCGGTCGAGCTGTGGGAGCAGGGCGACGCGCGGGTGGTGGTCAACGAAGGCGGCGCGGCCCACGGTGCCGTCGGGGCGGTCGCGCTGGCGAGCACCGACCCGGCCCGCTCCGCCCGCCGCGCCGAGGCCCTGCTCGCGCCGGTCCTGCCGCGGGTGCGCGGCCCGCGCGAGGCCGACCTGGCGTCGGTCGCGGCGCCGGACGGCACCCAGGTGTTCCTCTGCGGCGACGACTGGCGGGACGACTTCGCGCCCACCGGCGAAACGGCGCCCGGCGCGGGGATCTTCGGAATCGATCACGTGGCCCTCACGCAGCCCTTCGACCACTTCGAGGAAGCGGCGCTGTTCTACCGCTCGGTGTTCGGGCTGACGCCGTCCCCGGTGGCCGAGTTCGCGGCGCCGTTCGGGCTGGTGCGCAGCCGCGCGGTGGCGGCGGGGGCGGTCCGGCTGACGCTGGACAGCGCCGTGGTCCGCCGCGGCGAGTGGGCGCCGGCCGTCCCCGAACCGCAGCACGTGGCGTTCGCCTGCACGGACGCGGTGGCGGCGGCCGCGGCCATGCGTGCGGCCGGCGCGCCCCTGCTGGAGATCCCGGGCAACTACTACGACGACCTCGAAGCCCGCCTGGACCTGCCGGCCGAGCGGCTGGCCGCGCTGCGGGAGCACTCGGTGCTGTACGACCGGGACGCCGACGGCGAGTTCCTGCACTTCTACACCGCGCTGGCCGGGGCGCGGGTGTTCTTCGAGGTGGTCCAGCGGGTCGGCGGGTACCGGGGTTACGGCGTCGGCAACGCGCCGGTGCGGATGGCCGCCCACCGCGCCCGCCGACACGCGGCCCCACCGGCGAAAACGCCGGCCTGAGCACCATCGCCGGCCCCGGGATTTCTTTCCTGGGGCGGTTTTCGTCGTGGCCGGCCACCGCGGGCGCGCGGGATTCCCGTGCCGCAGCGGTGAAAAACGGCCGGGACGCCTTCCTATCCGGACGACTTCTGGCGCCCGCCGCCGGTGGCCGGTGACCGCCCGGCTACTCCCCGCATGCGTTTACAACGTTCCGGCAACCGCCTTGACAGGGCCTGTGGTACGTACCACTCTAACCCCAACATTGGTCTACACCATTTGGGGCGTCCGGCCGCGGTGGCCGGGCAGGGAAAGGACGGCATCGAGTGAAACGCTGGCTCAAGCTCGCGGCGGGCGCCGCCGCACTCACGCTCGCGACCGCGGGCTGCGCGGGCTCCGGTGGCTCGGACACCGCGGCCTCGTCGAGCGGCAATGCACCGCTGAGCGGGACCGTCACGGTCTGGCTGATGACCGGCTCCGCGCCGGAGACGCTGACCGGCGCGCTCAACAAGGAGTTCGAGGCCGCGCACCCCGGCGTCAAGGTCAAGTACGAGGTCCAGCAGTGGGACGGCATCCAGCAGAAGCTGACCACCGCGCTGGCCAGCGGCGCGCCGCCGGACGTCATCGAGATCGGCAACACGCAGACCGCGGCGTTCGCCGCGCAGGAAGGCGTCCTGACCGACCTGACCGCCGACAAGGACAGCTTCAACGGCGCGCAGTGGCTCAAGGGCCTCGCCGACTCGGGCAGCTACGACGGCAAGGTCTACGGCGTCCCGTTCTACGCGGCCAACCGTGAGGTCATCTACCGCAAGGACATGTTCGAGCAGGCCGGCATCACCAAGACGCCGACGTCGAACGACGAGTGGATCGACGCGATCGGCAAGCTGAAGACGAAGTTCGGCTCCGACCCCGACTTCCAGGCGCTCTACATGCCGGGCCAGAACTGGTACGCGCTGCTGTCGTTCATCTGGGACAACGGCGGGGACATCGCCAAGGCCGACGGCAAGAACTACAAGGCGAGCCTGGACACCCCCGAGGCCAAGGCCGGTCTGGAGTTCTACAAGAAGCTCGTCGACACCTCCGGCACCAAGGCGCCGAAGGACGCCGACGAGGCCAAGCCGCAGCAGGCGACCGTCTACGGCGCCGGCAAGGTGGCCATGATGATCGGCCTCCCGTGGGAGCTGGCGACCGCGGCCAAGACCGACGCGAGCCTGACCGCCAAGACCGGTGCCTTCGCGATCCCGAGCAAGACCGCCGGCCAGAGCGCCCCGGTCTTCCTGGGCGGCTCCAACCTGGCGATCCCGGCCAACAGCAAGAACGTGGCCGCGGCCAAGGAGTACATCAAGCTGCTCTCCAGCCCGAAGTACCAGAGCCAGCTCGCCGCCGCCGGCGTCGTGCCCGGCACGTCGACCGACCTCACCGGCCTGGACAAGGACCCGCTGGGCAGCGTGATGGCCAAGGCGTCCACCAACGGCAAGGCCGTGCCGGCCAGCCCGAAGTGGGGTGACGTGGAGTCCGGCCAGAACCCGGTCAAGGACATGCTGACCGCGTACCTGACCGGCAAGAAGACGCTCGACCAGGCGACCGCCGACGCCAACGCAGCGCTCAACAAGCTCATCGGCGGATGACCGCGACCGCGAATGTGACGATGCCGGCGGGGGCCACCCCGCCGGCATCGCCGCGCGACACCCGGGTCACCAAGCGCAGGCGGGGCCGGTTCGGCGACCGGCTGCTCCCGTACCTGCTGCTGCTCCCGGCGCTGGCGGCCATCCTGGTGCTGCTCGCCTGGCCGCTGGTCCAGGTGCTCGCGATCAGCTTCCGCAAGCTCGACATCGGCCAGCTCGTCTCCGGCAAGATGGTCTGGATCGGGTTCGACAACTACACCAACACGCTCTCCGACCCGGAGTTCTGGACGATCACCGTCCGGACCTTGGTGTTCACCGCCGCCATCGTGGCCGCCACCATCCTCGGCGGCCTCCTGCTCGCCGTGCTCATGCGCCACCTCGGCCCGGTCGTGCGGATCATGGTGCAGGTGACGCTGGTGCTGGCCTGGGCCACGCCGGTGATCGCCACGACCACGGTGTTCCAGTGGATCTTCGACCAGCAGTACGGCATCCTCAACAAGACGCTGGACCGGCTGGGCTTCCACGGCTTCATCGGGTTCTCGTGGTTCTCCAGCGGGCCCAGTACGCTCACCGTGATCGGGCTGCTCATCGTGTGGCAGGCCGTGCCGTTCGTGACGTTCTCGCTGTACGCGGGCATCATCGGCGTCCCGCGCGAGCAGTACGAGGCCGCCGGCATCGACGGCGCCAGCGCGTGGCAGACCTTCCGCGCGGTCACCTGGCCCGCCATCCGGCCGATCACCACCATGGTGACGTTCCTGTCGGTCCTGTGGGACTTCAACGCCTTCGCCCAGATCTGGGCGATCCGCGAGGGCGGGCCCGACGGCGGGAGCACCACCCTGGCCGTCGTCCTGTACCTCAAGGGCATCGCGGGCAACCACTTCGGCGCGGCGGGCGCGATCGCGACGCTGATGCTGATCGTGCTGGCGCTCATCACCGGCCGGTACATCCAGCTGCTCGTCCGGACCCCGGAAGGTGATCTCAAGTGAGGAAATCGCTGCCGCAGCGGATCGCGCTGTCGGTCGTCGGCGTCCTGGTGGCGCTGGCCATCGTCTTCCCGACGTACTGGATGTTCGTCACGTCGCTGAGATCGCCCGGCCAGATCCTCTCGCCGAAGTACGACCTGATCCCGACGTCGTTCTCGTTCGGCAACTTCGCCACCGCCCTGGGCAAGGACAACTTCCCGACCTACCTGCTCAACAGCCTGATCGTCACGGTCGGGTCGGTGCTGTGCGCGCTGGTGGCCGGCACCCTGGCGGCGATCCCGCTCTCGCGGCTGCGGTTCACCGGCCGCCGGGGCTTCCTGGTGCTGGTCATGGTGGCGCAGCTGGCGCCGGTGTCGGCCCTGTTCATCCCGCTGTTCCTGCTGATGCGGGACGCCGGGCTGCTCAACACGCTGCCGTCGCTGCTGCTGATCTACTTCGCCACCACGCTGCCGTTCACGGTCTGGATGCTCTACGGCTTCGTCAACGGGATCCCGTACGAGCTGGAGGAGGCCGCGATGATCGACGGCTGCAGCCAGACCGGCGCGTTCCGCCGGGTGACGCTGCCGCTGCTCGGGCCGGGGCTGGTCACCACCTCGGTGTTCAGCTTCATCACCGCGTGGAACGAGTACCTGTTCGCGCTGGTGTTCATCCAGGACAAGCCGAAGGAGACGCTGCCGGTGTGGCTGGCGTCGTTCCGCACCGCGTTCGCCACCGACTGGGGCGGCGTCATGGCCGCGTCGGTCATCTACGCGATCCCGGCGCTGATCTTCTTCCTGCTCGTGCAACGCAAGCTCGTGTCCGGCGCGACCGCCGGCGCCGTGAAGGGGTAGCCGTTGTCTTCGCCCGAGAAGCTCGCCGAAGCCGTCCTCCTGCCCGGGTTCGCCGGGACGACCGCACCGGACTGGCTGCGCCGCCGGGTCGCCGACGGCCTGGGCGGGGTGGTGCTGTTCGGCCGCAACGTCGTCGACGACGAGCAGGTCGCCGCCCTGGTCGCGCAGCTGCGGGGCGAGCGGGACGGCGTCGTGGTCGGGATCGACGAGGAGGGCGGCGACGTCACCCGCCTTGACGTCAACACCGGGTCGTTCGTGCCGGGGCCGCTGGCCCTCGGTTCGGCCGACGACCCGGAGCTGACCACGGCGGTCGCCGCCGCGCTCGGCGAGCGGCTGGCGGCCTGCGGGGTCACGGTGAACCTCGCGCCCTGCGCGGACCTCACCCTGGCCGCCGAGGACCCGATCATCGGCGTCCGGGCGTTCGGGTCCGACCCGGCCAAGGCGGCACCGCACGTCGCGGCGTACGTCACCGGCCTGCAGAAGTACGGGGTCGCGGCGTGCGCCAAGCACTTCCCGGGCCACGGCGCGGCGACCGAGGACTCGCACGTGGCGCTGCCGGTGCTGCCGCGGACCGTCGAGGAACTGCGGGAGATCGAGCTCGTCCCGTTCGCCGCGGCCATCCGGGCCGGGGTGCGCTCGGTGATGTCCGGCCACCTGGTCGTCCGCGCCTGGGGCGACGAGCCGGCCACGCTCAACCGCACCGCGCTCACCGACGTCCTGCGCGGCGAACTCGGCTTCACCGGCGCGGTGATCACCGACGCCCTGGAGATGGGGGCGGTGTCCGGGGCGTACGGGCGCCACGACGGTCTCGGCCGGTCGGCCGTGCGCGCCCTGGCGGCGGGGGCCGACGCGCTGTGCCTCGGCGGCGCGGCCTTCGAAGCCGAACACCTGGACGCCTGCGTCTCGGCGATCGTGGCCGCGGTCGCGGCGGGGGAGCTGTCCCTGGAGCGGCTGGCGGAGGCGGCGGCCCGGACGGCGGCATTGGGCACCGACCCGGCGCCGGCGTCGGTGGGCCCGGTGGACCGGCGGCTCGGCCTGGAGGCGGCCCGCAAGGCGCTGCGGGTCCGGGGCGAGCCGCGGCTGGCCGGGCCGCCGCTGGTGGTCGACGTCCAGACCGAGCCGACCATCGCGGCCGGGCCGATGCCGTGGGGCCTCGGCGCCCACCTGGCCGAGCTCGTGCCGGGCACCCGGGCGATGACCGCGACACCGGACGACGCCGACGCGGTGCTGGCGGCGGCCCGCGGCTTCGGCAGCGTCGTCGTGGTGACGCGGGAGGCGCACCGGCACCCCCGGGTGCGGGAGCTGCTGGCCGCGTTGTCCACTGTGGACTTCATCCGGGTGGAGACCGGCGTCCCCGGGCCGGCCGACGGCGACGGCCCGCGGATCGACACGTTCAGCGGTTCCTGGGTCAGCCTCCGCGCCGCGGCCGAATATCTCGCCTGAACCGGACGAAACCCCGCTCCTGAGCGGGGTTTCGTCCGCTTTGCCGCATCTCCAGAAGTTCAGCCGCGGTTTGTACGCGGCTTGTACCGGTGGAACGCATTCTGTCCGCACACCGGAAAACTGGAGGACGGAACAATGAACATGGGGATCGTGAAGCGGCTGGCCGGGGTGGCCGGAATCGCCGCGGCGATCGTGGTCGCCGGGGCGGGCCCGGCGTTCGCGGCATCGGGCACGGTGCACACCGATTCGGGCGCGCCGCTGACCGTGCGGTCCAGCCCGAGCGCCAGTGCGAGCTCGGTCGGCAGCATCGCCGACGGCACCGCGGTGACCATCAGCTGCCAGACCAACGGATCCACGGTCGACGGCAAGTACGGCACCTCGGACATCTGGGACAAGGTCGGCGACGGCTACGTCAGCGACGCCTACGTCTACACCGGCTCCGACGGCCGGGTCGCCCCGGACTGCGCCGGCTCGACCCTGACCTGCTCCACCGCGGGCACCGGCAACCCGAAGACCTGCGCGCAGGCCGTGGCCTACGCCAAGACCCGCATCCACACGAACGACCTCGACTCCTACGAGGGCTGGTGCGACCGGATCAACGCGCAGAACTACGGCTGGTCCGCCTCGGGTTCGGAGACGGCCTACGTCCACTGGACCCAGATCCCGTCGTCGTTCAAGCACCCGGGTGACTACCAGGTCCCGGCCGGCGGGCTCGCCTTCTTCAAGAGCAGCGGGGCCGGCCACACGATGATCTCGATCGGCGACGGCAAGTTCCTGTCGAACGACATCAACGGCTACGGCAGCTACACCGAGACCACGATCGCGCAGATCAAGAGCAAGTGGGGTCAGACCTACCTCGGCTGGTCGCAGCCGTGGTTCAAGGTCAACCACTGACACCCTGACCGCGCTCGGGCCCCTGTCCTCCTTCCCCGGACAGGGGCCCGATCGCGTCCCTCCACTGTGGACGTCAGGACATCGCGATCGCGGTCTTGGCCCGGACCGCGGTCGAGCCCTGCAGTTCGTTGTCCGCCGGACGCGCGTCCTCGCGGTAGGGGTCGATGCTCGCGTAGACCTTGAACTGCGTCTTGCCCGCCGCGGCGTCGGCCGCGGTGTAGGTGTAGGCGAACGGGAGGACCACCTTGCGGCCCGCCGGCACCCACTGCTTGAGCTGCCCGATCTCCTGGAAGTAGCCCTGCTCGTTCAGCTTCGACAGGGAGACCACGACCGTCTCGTCGTGCCGGGTGTTCGTGACCGACACCTTGATCGGCTTGGTGTCGTCCACCCGTGCCTTGGCCGGCACCACGAAGTCCGAAAGCGCCACGTCGTGCGTCTCGACCTGCACCGTGCCGGAGCCGGATCCGGTCCGGCCGTCGGCGGTCGATCCGGTGACCTCGAGGCGGTACTCGCCGTCCGCGGCGTACCGGTGCACGATGGGCGCACCGGTGATGGGCGCCGAGCCGCCGTCGCCGAACCGCACTTCGCCGCTGACGAAGTCCCGGCCCAGGCTGTCGCCCGAAGAGGGGTACAGCGTCACATCGGTGTAGACGGACGGGTTGTTGGGGGACGCCGACACCCACGGCCGCAGCGGCGGCGCCGTCTCGAGCCGGAGCTGGAACACCGACGCGGCCTCGGCGTCGTCGGCGACGCGGATCCGGTAGGACTGCCCGGCTTCCGCGGTGAACACGGCAGCCCGGCGGTCACCGGAGGCCACGCAGTCCACTTCGGACAGCGAGTCCGCCGTCGTGCCCCGGTACACCGTGATGCCGGGGCCCCAGTCGTACATCGCCAGCGCGCTCACCGACCGGGTCCGGTCCGGCGTGAACGCGAACCAGACGGACTGCTCCGCGCCCGGGTCGCAGCTCGGCCGCGCTTCCCCGGCCTCGGCCGAGGCGACGGTGAGATCACCGGCGTAGTCGCCGGGCACGGAAACGGGCGTGGCCGCGGCAAGGCCGTCGTTCGGTGCCGGTGGCACCGCGGTGAACTCGGCGGTCAGGTCGCCTTGGTTGTACTGCTGGGCGAACATCACGTGGTAGGTCGTCCCGGCGGTGGCGCGGAAGGTCGCGTAGCCGGGAGTGCCCCAGGCACGGCAGGCGACCGGGGTCAGCGTCCCGCGCTCACCGGTGTAGACCGCGACGAACGGCCTTTCCCCGGTGCCGGCCGGCGTCACCCGGACGATTTCGTCCGCGGTCGCGGTGTAGTCGTACCAGACGGTCCACGTCGTGTAGGTGTTGCACGGTGCCGGGTCGTCGGCCGCCTTCGTCGCCTCCCGGACGTCCTGGGACGCCTTGAAGGGCAGGGCGGTGACGGCGGTGGCGGAGCCGAAGTCGTCGTTGGCCGGGGCGGCCGCGTGGGCGACCCCGGGCAGCAGCAGCGCGGCCGTGGCGGCCGCGAGGCAGGCGAGCAGCGGTCGGAATCTCATGTGTTCCCCCGGGAAGTCAGACGGCGGCGATGCGCGTGGCGGGCGGCTTGACGGTCGTGGCGATGGAGATCGCCTCGTTGTCGGCCGGAAGGGCATCGGCCGCCGGGTACGCCAGCTGGACCTCCGCGCGGAAGGCGACTTTCCCGGACGCCGCGTCGTCCGGGGTGAAGGTGTAGACGAACGGGAACCGGACCTTGCCGGTGGCCCGCGCGGGCACCTGCAGGGTCAGCCGGCCGACCTCGGCCCAGTAGTCCGTGGACCGCTTGGACAGCACGACGGTCACCGTCTCGGCGTACCGGGTGTTCGTCACGTCCACGTTGATCGGCTTGCTGTCTCCCTGCCGGGCCGCCGACGGGACGGTGAACTTCGAGATCCCGACGTCGTGCGTGGTCACCGTGACGGACCTGGTCACCGTCGCGGTGCGCCCGTCGGGTGAAGTCGCGTGGAGCGTGGCGGTGTAGACACCGTCGGCGGCGTAGCGGTGGTGGACGGTGTCGGTGCCCACGGGGGCCGACGTGCCGTCGCCGAAGTCCCACGTCCCGCCCAGCGGCAGGTCGATCTGCTCCCAGGACGAAGCGGAGAAGCCGACGTTGTCGAACACCGTGGGGGACGACGGGTACACGTCCACGTCCGGGTTCAGCGGCGGCGTCTCCTGGAGCGTGAACCGGAAGGTTCCGTAGCCGTGGTGGGCCCCGGTGACGCGGATGGCGTAGACCGTGCCGGGGTCCGGGCGGAACATCGCCGGGCGCGAGGAGTTGTTCCGCGCGCACGCGACCTGGGTCAGGGCCGCCGGTGAGCTTCCGGAGTAGACGGTGACGGTGGCATCGGTCCCTTCGACCCGCGCGGAAAGGGATGGCGCGGGGCCGGAGGCGGGATAGGTGTACCAGACCGACGGCTGGCCTTCGTCGTCCACACAGGTCGAATCGGGCTCGCCGGCCTCGGCCGCGGCGACCGAGAGGTCCGGCTGGCTCGTGAACGGCAGCGCGGTCACCGGCTCGGCGTTCGCGTAGGTGTCGTTGGGCGCCGGGGCGACCGAGTCGACGGCGAACTTCAGGGCGCCGCCGGGGGTGTCGATGCCGGCGACCAGGAAGGAGTACGTCGTCCCGGCCGTCGCGCGGAAGGTGATGGCCGGCCCGGTGCCGTAGTCACAGGCGTCGGCGACGTTCAGCAAGCCGCCACGTGCTCCCGTGTTCGCGGACAGGAGCGTCCGGTGGTCGCTGCCCGCGGTCGTGGCGCGCAGCAGGCCGTCCTGCGTCGCGGTGTAACTGAACCAGACCGTGCCGGCCGCGGCGTAGCCGCTGCACCAGCCGGGGTCGTCGGCGGCCTTGGTGGCCGCGCTGCTGTCCTCCTGCGCCATGTACGGCAAGGACGTGACGACAGTGGCGTTGTCGAAGTCGTCGTTGGCCGGTGGTGCCGCCGCGTGGGCGACCCCCGGGACCATAGTGGCCAGTGCCGCGGCCACCACCGGGACCACGGCCATCCGGCCACGAGAACGTAACGGGAACAACACGGAATCCGCCCCCCTCGCGGGTTCTCCGCCCCCATGACGAAGATCCCCGCGAGGCGTATCGGCGATCACCCGATCCGCGTGACAGCCTCCGCGCAAGTTGCCCCGAATGACGTAGTGGCGGCCGGTGTCACACCTTCATGATCCGGTGCGCGGGGTCCGCCAGGTACGCCAGGAGGTTCCCGGGCCGGTACGGCGGCTGCATCTGTTCGCTGCGGTGCAGCGCGCACGAGCCCGCGAACTCGGTCGCCGGGTCCGCCCGGCCGATGACGCGGTTCGCCGAGCCGAACCACCGGAAGAACGCGTTGAGCGAATTGTGCAGTTCGCCGAGTTCGTCCCGCGCGGCCAGGTAGTCGAAGGCGTTCTCCGTGAAGGCGAGGCCGCACTGCTCGGCGCGGTCGGCCATCCACCGGAGGGCGAGGTTCGACAGGGCGGGCTGCTGGTAGCCGCCGCCGACGTCGGAATGGGCGCCGGCGAACCAGACCTGTTCGCGGAGCTGGCCGTCGGCCGCTTTGGACGGTGCCCACACGGCCGGGCTGAACGACTTGCGGTGCTCGTCCACCGCCAGTGCCTGGAACGCGGCCTGCACGATCGACGTCAGCTCCATGTCGTGGAACTGCCACCACTTGTTCAGCAGGTGGATCAGCCGGCCACCGCTGAGGGGGATGCCCAGCGCGCCGACGGTGTCCCAGACGCCCACGAACCGGATGGGGGTGCGGTCTTCGCGGGCGTACTTCGCGCGGAACTCGCGGGCCCGCGGGCTGTCCGGGCCGGAAGTGGCCCGGTCGCGGGCGCGGTAGAGCCCGTAGGCCCCCTCGAGCCGGCCGAGCTCGCCGGGGCGCAGGACACCGCAGTTGCGGATGAAACCCACGGTGCTGCGCGCGGTGTAGGCGCCGCGGCTGAAGCCGAAGAAGAACAGTTCGTCGCCGGGTTCGTAGTTTTCGGCGACGAAGCGGTAGGCGCTCTTCACGTTCTTCGAGAGGCCGACGCCGAAAGCGCCGCCGGTGAGGCGGTCCCACAGCTTTCCGGTGCCGACGCCTTCGTGGTAGTACACCCGCTGCGGCACGCCGGCCGGATCGGTGGGCGCGACCACCTTCTGGAGCTGGCCCACATTGGTCGGAGCGGGCTGGCGGAGGGAGTTCCACGTCCCGTCGCAGCAGATCACCAGACGTTTCGCCATGCTTCCTCCCCGGGTCCGTGCCCTCGTGAGTCGCCGGGACCCGGTGCCGCGTTACGGCCACCGGAATACCCGATCCGCCGGCCGTTTCCCGATTTCCGGATCTTTGCGCGTCCGGTGATTTCCCGCTGCCCGGAATCGGGTCGCGCGTGAGGGTGAATCCGCGTTACGCGGTCCGCGGGACCACCGACTCAAGGGGTGAGTTGTGCGCCGGACGGCGGGACCCCGCGTAGGCTCGGCGAAATGGAGCCCAGGCGCGGAACCGTGGCACCGGAGCTGGACCGGTGGGCCCGCCGCGCGGAGCGGGAGGCCCGGCGGACCGTCGTCGTCCGGCTGCGGGCCGGCACCGATCCGGGGCCGGCGGCGGAGCGGCTGGCCGAGCTCGGCACGGCGGTCGCCGACCGCGGCCCGGGCTCGGTGACCGGCGAGGTCACCCCCGGCGTCCTGCGCCGGATCGGGCAGGAGCCCTGGGTGCTCGCCGTCGAGCCGCCGCGGGGTCTCCGGCAGCTCGGGTGACCGGCGCGCACCTCGAGGCGTCCGGAACGGTTCCGGAGCCGGCCGGAGGCGAGGTGCTCCCATGGAAGCTCGGCGTGACACCCACTTGGACGCGCGGCTGCGCGGGGCGATGGCCGCGGCCCAGGCCGGCGGGCCGGCCGGCGGCGTCGGGGCGCGCGCCCTGGACGTCGGTGGGCTGCTGGCCGCCGCCGGGGAGGTGGCCGGCCCAGCGCAAACGACGGTCAAGCTGCTGGTGCCCGCCGGTGCCGTGCCGGCCGCCGCGGCGTGGTGCGAGCAGGCCGGCGGGTCCGTGGTGTCGGCCCCGCCGGACGCGAGCGGCGACGCGGTGCTGCTCGCCGACGTCCCGGTCGACCGGCTGTCCGAACTGGACGGCCAGACCTGGCTCCGCCGGGCCGAAGCCCCCAAGGAGCTGTTCGCCCGGCTCGACCAGGCCCGCGGCGCGGTCACCGGCCTCGACAGCACGCTCGGCCTCCCGGAACACGCCGGGCTGACCGGCGCCGGTGTGCTGCTGGCGATCGTCGACAGCGGCGTCGACTACACGCACGCGGACTTCCGGCGCGGCGACGGCTCGACCCGGCTCGAGCGGTTCGTCTGGGCCCGCCACCAGCAGGGCGCGACGGCGTCGGAGTTCACCACCTTCGACACCGCGCAGATCCAGGACGCCCTCGACGGCGGCCCGGCGCTGCCGCAGGGCGACCCCGGCGGGCACGGCACCCACTGCGCGTCGATCGCGGCCGGCAACGGCCTGGCGCTGGCCGGCCGGCGGTTCCGCGGGGTGGCGCCCGAAGCGGCGTTGTACGCGATGCGCAGCGAACCGCTGCTGGACGTGCACACGATCCGGGGCATCCGGGACGCGTTCGAGCTCGCCGGCGACCGCCCCTGCGTGCTGAGCCTGAGCAGCGGGACGCACTTCGGCGCGCACGACGGCACGTCGGCGCTGGAGAACGAGATCGCCCGGGCGTCCGGGCCGGGCCGGATCATCGTGGTGGCGGCGGGCAACGAAGGCGACGACGGCATCCACGCCTCGGGCCGCCTGGTGCCCGGCCAGGACCTGGTGTTCCCGGTGCGCGTCGCGGACACCGGGTTGCTCTACTGCGACGTGTGGATCCCGCGCGGCGACGTCGTCGACGTCTGGGTGGAGGCCCCGGACGGGACGCAGTTCGCGCCGGACCCGGACGAGGTCACGACCGCGCATGGCACGTTCGTGGCCGACTTCGTGGAGAACCCGCTCAACCGCGACCAGAACCTGACGTTCCTGATGATCGACGGCCACGTCGACGACCGCTGGACGGTCCGCATCCGCGCGGTCTCGGTGGTCCACGGCGAAGTGCACGCGTGGGCGGGCACGGTGGCGGGCGGCCGGATGCTGTTCCCGGGCGCGCCGCTCGACGGCTACACGGTGGGCATCCCGGCGTGCGAAGAGCGCGCCATCTCGGTGGCGTCGCTGATCAGCCGCACCAGCTTCGAAGGGCCGGACGGACCGTCGCCGCTGCCGGCGTTGCAGGTCGGCACGCTGTCGGCGTACTCCAGCCAGGGCCCGACCCGCATCGGCGGCTTCAAGCCGGACATCGCGGCCCCGGGCCAGGTGGTGACGGCGGCCCTGAG
>NZ_JBSFNC010000104.1:0-32661 GCF_053586895.1 Amycolatopsis sp. NPDC003731
TCTTCCCCTCCCCGACGCTCTCCCTCTCGGTGCGGCTTCCACCGGTGTCGCGAATGACTCATTCGGGACGCCTGAGGTCCGCAATGAGTCATTCGCGACGTGCGAACCCGCGGCCGACCGGGCTGACAGCGGCCGCGCGGTCGGCTAAAGTCGTCCCACGCTGTTAGCGCTAACAGCACGTTGGAGGGCCCACCGATGACCTCACCCGAACTCACCCGGGAGCTGTTCGGCCAGGCCGGCGGCACCGACGTCCACCGGTACACGCTGGGGCGTCCCGGCGGACCGGTCGTGCGCGTGCTCGACTACGGCGGGGTCATCCAGTCGCTCGAAGCGCCCGATCGCGACGGGCGCCTCGGCAACGTCGTCCTCGGGTTCGCCGACCTCGACTCCTACGTCGCCAACAACCGGCCCGACGCGGACCGGGTGTTCCTCGGCTCGGTGATCGGCCGGTTCGCCAACCGGATCGGCGGCGGCACCTTCACCCTCGACGGCGTCCAGTACCGGGTGCCGCTGAACAACGGCAAGAACAGCCTGCACGGCGGGCCCGCCGGGTTCGACACGCGGGTCTGGTCGGCGACCGAGATCCGCGACGGCGACGGCGTCGCCGTCCGGCTCACCCTGATCAGCCCGGACGGCGACCAGGGCTACCCCGGCCGGCTCACCGCCGAAGTCATCTACCGCCTCGACGCGCACGACCGCCTGCGCATCACCTACCTCGCGACCACCGACGCGCCGACCGTCGTCAACCTGACCAACCACACCTACTGGAACCTGGCCGGCGAAGGCACGGGCGACGTCCACGAGCACCGCCTGGAGATCGCCGCGAGCCGGTTCTGCCCGACCGGCGACGACCTGATCCCGGCCGGCGAGCCGGTGCCGGTCGAGGGCACGCCGTTCGACTTCCGCCGGTGGGCGCCGATCGGCGCCCGCGTCGGCGAGCCCGACCCGCAGCTGGCGATCGGCCTGGGCTACGACCACAACTGGGTGCTCGACACCGGGGCGCCGTTCGCCGCCCGGGCGTGGGACCCGGGGTCCGGGCGCCTGCTCACGATGTGGACGACCGAGCCGGGCCTGCAGTTCTACTCGGGCAACTACCTCACCGCGGACCTGACCGGCACGAGCGGCCGTCCGTACCACCGCGGCGCCGGGTTCGCGCTGGAGGCGCAGCACTTCCCGGACTCCCCCAACCGGCCGGACTTCCCGAGCACGGTGCTGCGGCCCGGCGAGGTCTACCACCAGGAGACGGTGTTCGCCCTGACCACCGCGGACGAGCCGCCGGTGGCGTGAGCGACAATCGCGGGGCGCACGCCCGGGCCCGCCGCTAGCCTCGCCGGTCATGGGAGATCTTTCCGCCGTCGCCTGGGACCTCGCGCCCACCGGCACGCTGCGCGCCGCGATCAACCTCGGCAACCCCGTGCTCGCGCACGGCACGCCGGCGGAACCGGGCGGGATCACGGTCGACCTCGCCCGCGAGGTGGCCGCGCGGCTCGGCGTCCCGGTCGGGTTCGTGTGCTCCGACGCGGCCCGCAAGTCGTTCGAGGCGCTGACCTCGGGCGCGGCCGATCTCGGCTTCCTGGCGATCGAGCCCGCCCGCGCCGAACAGGTGACCTTCACGGCGCCGTACGTCCTCATCGAAGGCGTGTACGTCGTCGCCGACGGCTCGCCGCTGGCGTCGCCCGCCGACGTCGACCGGCCGGACGTCCGGATCGGCGTCAAGCAGGGGTCCGCGTACGACCTGTACCTGACCCGCACCCTCCGGCACGCCACCATCGTGCGCGGCGAGGACGGTGTCACGGCGTTCGAGGCGGAGAGCCTGGAGGTTGCCGCCGGGATCCGCCGGCCGATGACCGCCTACCTCGCCGCCCACCCCGGGACCCGCGTGCTCCCGGGGCGGTTCATGGAGATCCGGCAGGCGGTCTGCACCACGCCGGACCGCCGCCCGGAGACGATCGCGTTCCTGCACGAGCTGGTCGAGGAGCTCAAGGCAACCGGGTTCGTCGCCGACGCGCTGCGCCGAGCCGATCAGGACGCCACGGTCGCCCCGCCCGCCTGACCGGTTACCTGCCGGTCACGCCGTCGATCAGCTCGCGGCCGACGTCCACGTGCCCGGCGTGGCGGGCGAAGCTCTGCACCAGGTGGCACAGGATCCACGCGAACGTGGGGTGTTCTTCGGCGCCGCCGCGGCGGGTGGTGCGGACGGCCCGGCCGTCCAGCGGGGTGACGGCGGCGAGCCGGGCGCAGTTCTCGCGTTCCGCGAGGAAGAACGCCGAGATGTCCGCCGACGGTTCTTCCGGCGCGACGAACCACTCCTGCTCGGCGGTGCCGGGCCAGGAGAAGTCGACGTCCTCGCCGGCGAACAGGTACCGGATCCAGAAGCGTTCGGTGCAGGCGAGGTGCTTGACCATGCCCAGCGGCGTCCAGCCCGACGGCAGCACGCTCCGGCGCAGGTCGTGCTCGGAGAGGCCGTCGAGCTTGCGGAGGATGGCGGCGGCGTTGTGGTCGAGGTAGCCCAGCAGCAGCGCACGCGGATCGGCCAGGGTGGGCGGGGGTTCGGGTGTCTCGACCATGATCGAAAAGCTACTGGGCGGCGACCCGCGACACCGGGTTCCCGCGCCCGCACGACGGGGTGACCGGTGGGTCAGACCGACGTGGCCGCCCAGTGCCCCAGCCAGAACTCCCGCCACACCACCGTGACTTCCCGGACCGCGAACCCGCCCGGGTCCTCGTCCAGCGCGGTCTTCCACG
Source organism: Amycolatopsis sp. NPDC003731 (assembly GCF_053586895.1). NCBI lineage: Bacteria > Bacillati > Actinomycetota > Actinomycetes > Pseudonocardiales > Pseudonocardiaceae > Amycolatopsis > Amycolatopsis sp. NPDC003731. The sequence continues at coordinate 2,746 of NZ_JBSFNC010000104.1, forward strand.
CGTCTTCCAGCCCGACGCACAGTTTCGAGGGTGCGATCTCCACCGCCGTGCTGGTGAACCGCTGCTGGACGAGGTTCAGCGGCACCGAGAACTTGCCCTTGCCCCGCAACAGGGAATTGCCCAGGTCCCGGCAGATCAGGTATTCGAGGTTGGGCGCGTCGCGGGCTTCGGCACCGGCCGCGTCGCCTTCCGGCAGCGGGAAGCCCATGTAGTCGAAGGCCTGCCGCAGCGCCCGCACGGCGACGGAGATCCCGCGCGGAGTCCATTCCATCTGCCACGAGATCCAGATCGCCAGCCGGCGCTGCGCGGCCGGGTGCACCACCGGGACCACCGGGCCGGCCAGCGTCTGATAGTCGCCGGCCCGCTCCCACAGGTGGTCGCTCAGCTCCTGGCCGTGCTTGCCGTTGGGCACCTTGGCGAACCCGGCGAACATGGTGGTGATCGCCGTGCGGGGGTCTTCGCTGCTGTGGGCGACCGGCAGCGCGACTTCCTCGGCCGGGGTGACCACGCCGAGCTGGAGGTGGATGAACGCGAGGTCGTCGAGCAGCGTGATCGACGCCCCGACCACGCCGATCTCCGGGAACTGCAGCAGCAGGGACACGAGCGCGTGCGTCGAGCCGACCCGCGCCGGGCCCACGAAGGTGACCGGGATGATCGTGGACAGCACGCCTTCGGGTGCTTCGCCGGGGTGCGGCTCTTCCGCCGGGTGGGCGCGGATCCGGAACCAGTTGCCGGTGCGGTGCCCGAGCCGGGTGTCGGCCAGCCAGAGGCGGAACCCGCGTTCCTCGCAGTACCGGATGATCCGCTCGGCGATCTCGAACGTCAGCTCGGCGCTCGGGTGCTGCAGCGCGATCGAGAACCGGACGGCCAGCGACGCGGCCCGCGGGATCCGCTCCTCCCGGTATTCGGCCTCGACCTCCACGGGCAGCTGGACCGGGCACTGGATGGACAGCAGCGGCCCGCGGGCCACCTCGACGGCGATCTGGCTCAGCGTGGCGAGCAGGTTCTTGATCTGGGTGCCGTGGCTGAGCCGCAGTTTCGCGGGCTCGTCGGCGATCGCGATGATCCCTTCGATCCGGCGATCGGACTCGGCCAGGAACGTCAGGTTCGGCCGGGCTGTGCCGCGGAAGACGTGGCTCAGCTCGTCCGAGCCGAAATCGAGTTCCGGTTCGACGGTGCTGCCGTGGTCGCGGATCCGGAGCCGGTCGGGCTTCTCCCCGGTCCGGATGCCGACGACCAGCCCGGCGCCGTGGGCGCTCGAGGAGAGCGTCTCCAGGAAGAACCGCGACTTCGGCTCGCTCCGGCCCTCCCCGGTGACGAGCCCGACCAGGTAGCCGGGCCGGTCGACGAGGTGGTGCACCTCGAAGTCGACCTCGGTCAGCGGCTGCCGCAGCGACCAGTAGCCCGCTCTCGCGAGGTTGGCCAGCGCGTGCGCCGAACGGGCCTTCGGCGCATCGCCGGGCATGTTCGTCCCTTCGCTCATGAAAGTGACCCCGAGGAGGAGAAGATCGCGTCCGGCGTCCGGCGGCGCTGCTTGCTCGTCCCCCGGCCGTCGACCCAGTGCGGCGCGCCCATGAGGTGCAGTTCCTCGGCGTCCTGGCGCGGGTCGCGGCGACGGCTCCACGCCGAGCGGATCGGCGGCACCAGGGCGATGGCCGCGAGCAGGGGCACCACGGTGGCCAGCCCGAACGCGACGGGCAGGACCGACCGCGCGGAGTCCGCGGCGATGGCCGCGCACAGCAGGGCCATCGCCCCGATGCAGACGTGCGCCACCAGCCGCGGCAACGCCCGCAGGTGCCCCGCCACGGAATGCCGGTCCGGCAGCGGCAGCCGGGAGTACAGGAAACCCGGGACGAGCAGCAGCACGGCGATCAGCGCCCCGGGACTGTTCGACGCGCTCGACGCGCGCAGCCGGACGGCGCCGGCGCCCCAGTACGGCCAGAAGTGGTGCCCCGCGAAGGTGGCCGCGGAGTAGGCGATGAGGGCGACGGACAACGCGTAGAGGAGCACCGTCGTCGGGCTCGACGGGGTGGCGTCGCGCAGCAGGATCCCGGCGCGGGTCCGGATCTGCGCGCCGTCGAGCGAGCGGACGGCCCGCCGCCGCCAGTAGACGCTGGCCTGGTTGCTGGTCGGGTTGTCCTCGGTGGCGAGGTCGTATTCGAGTTCCTGCGCCTCGAGCTCCCGGGCGGCCTGCCCGAGCCTGGCCGGCTCGACGACCGGGTGGCGGATCAGCGAGTTGTCGAGCGCGGCACCGTCGGCCACGGCTTCGCCCGAGATCGCCGCCCAGCCCAGCTCGGCGACACCCGGCAGGTACTGTTCGGGCACCGCGATCCGCGCGTGCTCGGCGTCCCACTGCCGGCGGCGGAGCAGGTCGGCGAGCCGGCGGAGGGTCGTCTGCGTCTGGAGCTCGAGGATCTTCGAGTAGGGCGACTTCCGCGGCGGCGCGGCCGCCGGCCCCAGCCGGGTGGCGAGGGTCTTCAGGTCCGTGACGAGCTCGCCCGCGAGGCCCTGATCGGCGTCGGTCCGGAGGTAGATCTTCTGGATGTGCACCCCGGGCTCGGTCTCGACGACGAGGTGGTACGACCGCAGGCTCGCCGGGATGGCGCCCTCGTACTGGACGAGGTACCCGCGGCTGCTGGCCCGCAGCGTCCCGCTCCACGACCAGCGGGGCCGGGGCTTCTCCACCGCGAGCGGGGCCTCGTAGGTGAGCAGGTGCTCGTCGGCCCCGCGGTCCATGGCCACCACGAGCAGGTAGTTGTTGACGGCGACGTCGAGCAGCGCGAAGTAGTCCCCGAGCGGCTCGCGGTAGTCGGCGAGCAGCTTCAGCGCCTTGCGGCGGCAGTCGGCCGCGTGCCCGGCCGTCATCCCCGGGGTGAGGTCCCGCGGGCGCGGACCAGTCGGCCGGCTGCGGTCGGTCAGCAGCGCGAGCAGGGCCGCCTGGATGAGCCAGCGCGGTTCGTGGTCCTGGTAGAGCAGCCGGGCCAGCGGTTCGTCGCGCCGGGCGTCGGGGAACCCGGTGAGGATGCCGCGGAGCAGGCGGTACAGCCCCGAGGCGAGCAGCCGCGAGGTCTCGTACTGGGTGAGCCGCGGCAGTTTCCGGCCCGAGGCGTCCCGCACGTCGACGGGCGCGGCCGTCCGCGAGATCCGGGCGACGGGCACCCACATCTCGGAGGCGACGAACGCCGGGCCGTCCGGCTGTTCCGCGCCGTCGGCGCGGTGGCTGGCGATGCTGCGGAACAGTTCGGAGGCCTGCCGCTGCCCTTCGTCGAGCATCCCGAGCCGGACGTCCACCTCGGTGATCCGCCGCGCGACCCGGTGGTCGACCAGCGAGATCCGCTCGGTCAGCCGCCGCACGTGGTTGAGCCGCAGCGCGGTGTCCAGGAAGGAAAGCCCCACGGCGGCCCCGTCGAGCGACAGGCGGGGCGGCGCTCCCGGCACCGGCATCGACCGAATGGCCTCCTCCAGCAGCGAGAAACCGTCCATTCGCCTTCCCTCCCCAGGTGCCGCCCCGGATGCACCGGCGGGGACTAGGTCGGCGAATCACCCTCCGGGGTTACAGATCGAACGCCATCGTCCTCCGATTTCTGTCGTCATCGATCCGACATTGCGCCTTCTCGACGGTCGCAACGAGTGCTACCTTCCAGGTGGCGGACAGGCCGAGAACGAGGAGCGGCGATGCAGCTTTCTCCCAGCGCCCACACGGACTCGTTCTGCCGCGACCGGCTCCCGCCGCCCGACCAGTGGCCGCGGCTGGTGTTCGACCTGCCGGAGCTGCACTACCCCGACCGCCTCAACGCCGCGACAGCCCTGCTCGACGGCACCGCCGCCCGCCTCGGCCCGGACCGCCCCTGCCTGCGCTCACCGCACGAGACGTGGACCTACGGCGACGTCCTGGCCCGCGCCAACCGCATCGCGCACGTCCTCACCGCCGACCTCGGTGTCGTGCCGGGCCACCGCGTCCTCCTGCGCGGCACCAACACGCCGTGGCTCGCGGCCTGCTGGCTCGGCGTCCTCAAGGCGGGAGCGGTCGCCGTCACGACGATGCCGATGCTCCGCCGCGGCGAGCTCGACAAGATCACCGAACGCGCGCAGCCCACGGTCGCCCTCTGCGACGAGCGCCTCCTCGACGAGCTGCCACCCGAGCTGCCGGCCGTACCCTTCGGCACCGAACGCGCCGAACTGGCCGAGCGCTGCGCCCGCCACCCGGCGACCTTCGCCGACGTGCCGACGGCCGCCGACGACGTCGCCCTGCTCGCCTTCACCTCCGGCACGACCGGGACACCGAAGGCGACCATGCACTTCCACCGCGACCTGCTCGCCATCGCCGACACGTTCTCCCGCCACGTCCTCCGGCCCACCCCGGACGACGTGTTCTGCGGAACCCCGCCCCTCGCCTTCACCTTCGGCCTGGGCGGCCTCCTGGTGTTCCCGCTGCACGCCGGCGCGTCGGTGCTCCTGGTCGAACGCGCGACGCCCAAGGAGCTGGCCTCGATCGTCGCCGAGCACGGCGTGACGGTGCTGTTCACCGCCCCGACCGCCTACCGCGCGATCCTCGGCGCCGGCGACGGCTCCCTGCTGGCCGGCGTCCGCCGCGCCGTCTCCGCCGGTGAAGCCCTCCCCGCCGCCGTGGCCGAGCAGTACCGCGACGCCGTCGGAGCACCGTTGATCGACGGCATCGGCAGCACGGAGATGCTGCACGTGTTCATCTCCGCGGCCGGCGACGACGCCCGCCCCGGCCGGACCGGCAAGGTCGTCCCCGGCTTCCGCGCGGCCGCCCTGGACCCTGACGGCCGGCCGGCCCCGGACGGCACACCCGGGCTGCTCGCCGTCCGAGGGCCCACCGGCTGCCGCTACCTCGGCGACCCGCGCCAGACCGACTACGTCCGCGACGGCTGGAACATCACCGGCGACACCTACGTCCGCGAGCCCGACGGCTACTTCCGCTTCGTGGCGCGCAGCGACGACATGATTGTCTCGTCCGGCTACAACATCGCGGCTCCCGAGGTCGAAGAGGTACTTCTGACGCACCCGGACGTCGAGGAGTGCGCGGTCGTCGGCACGCCCGATCCGGATCGGGGTGCGGTCGTGACCGCCTTCGTCGTGCTCCGGCCCGGCGCCGCCCCGGGCCCGGACGTCGTGCACGCCCTGCAGGAGCACGCCAAAGCCGTTGCCGCGCCGTACAAGTACCCGCGCCGGGTGCGCTTCCTCGACACGCTGCCGCGCAACGCCAGCGGCAAGCTGCAGCGGTACCTGCTGCGCGAGCGCTGACGGGGGTGACGGGCCCGCTGCCGAGGTGGGGTGGCGGTGGGCCCGTCACGTCTGGAGGAGGACATGGACCCAGCCTAACCGAGAATTCGAACACATGTTCAGGGCCATCCGAGTGGTTTCCGACTACGAAACGTCACCGCGAACCGGTCTTTCTCCGGCACAGCAACACTTCCGAGTGACGCGCAGTCCGAAGTGGACACACCCCGACCACCGCAAACGAGGCATCGGCGAAGCGCCCGGCGTCGTCACCCGGCCCGCCACGAGCGCCCCGCCGGAGCACCCGATTCCCCCGCCGTCACCGGGAAAACCCCTCACACCGCCCTGACCTGCACCGAGGACCATCACCCTGGCGCGCCGCCGAGGCGGTGACAGCCCCGGAGACCCGACCCCATAAAGTCTTCGCGCAGCCATCGGAGGTGACCACCCGCGTGCCCGACGTCGACTACTACGAGGTGCTTGGCCTCCGTCGCGACGCCACGGCGGCCGACGTCAAGACGGCCTACCGCCGGCTGGCCAAGACCATGCACCCGGACGGCGGCGGCACGGTCGGCACGTTCCGCCTGCTGCGCGAGGCCTACGACGTCCTGAGCGACCCGGTCGCCCGCGCGCGCTACGACTCCGGCGGCGCGACCGTGGTGCCGGTGCCGGTCCGGCCGCGTCCCCGGCGGCGCTTCGGCGACGAGCCCGGTTTCGTCCCCGACCTGCCCGAGCTGGACGCCGAGGACCTCGGCTGGTGGCACTTCGCGGGCGAGGACACCCGGATGCGGCACGGCCGCCGCCGCGGGCCCGGGCACACGCCGGTGGTCGTCGCGGTCGCCGGGATGGTGCTCGTCCTGCTGCCGCTGGTCACCGGCGTCGGCTTCAGCACGCCGGTGCTCATCGTGTGGCTGCTGCTGACGGCCGGGACGGCCCTGCTGGTCCAGCGGCTGGCCCGCGGGTACCTGCGGGCCGCCAAGGCGCGCGAGGCGTACGCCGAGGAGTTCGGCGACCGCACGGTGTTCGGCGCGCCGGGCACCGAGCGCGACGAGCTGCCCGAGCGGCTCACCGCGGACCTGCTCGAGGGCTACCTGACCCGCCTGCCGGGCGCCCGCATCTTCCACGGCCTCGCCTGGCCGGGCTCGGTGTTCGCCGACGTCGACCACGCGGTGCTGTGCGGCAAGCGGCTGGTGCTCATCGAGTCGAAGCTGTGGCTGCCGGGCCACTACGAGACGGCGGAGGACGGCAGGCTGCTGCGCAACGGCCGCCCGTTCCGCGGCGGCGGCAGCCGGCTGGCGGAAAGCCTGGCGGCCTACCGCGGCCTTCTGCCGGGCGTGACGCTGCGGGGCGCGATGATCGTGTACCCGAGCCGCAGCGGCGACCTGACGACGGCGGACCCGGGCGACCTGCCGGTGGCGCCGATGACCCCGGAAGAGTTCCTGCACGAGATCGGCGCATGGCTGGCGGCGGATCCGTCCACAGTGGACCACGAGACGCTGCGGACCCTGCGCGACCAGGTAGTCGGCGGCGGCCGGGCGGCATGAGCAGCCCCCGATTTCCACGCTACCAGGGGGCGCCGACAGTTCCGGGGTCTCCGCGTGACCGCCCGGAGCGCGGGACCGGCAATCCCGATCGCCGTGGCGTCGGCGGCCCCACGACGTGAGTCCCGCCGCCACCCTCGGCACCGTCCTCCTGGCCTACCTCCCGGCCGCGGTCACCCCCGGCCCCAACTTCGTCCTCATCGCCCACACCGCCGCCACCGGGACCCGGCGCGCCGCGGTCGCCATCGCGCTCGGGGTGGTCGCCGCGGGCGGGCTGCTGGCCGCGGTCGCGGTCTTCGGGCTCGGCACGGTCCTCGCCCGCACGCCCTGGCTGGCGACGGCGTTGCGCGTCGCGTGCGGCGGCTATCTCGCGTGGCTGGGGGTGCGGCTGTGGTGGCGGGCCCGCGCGCCCGTGAAGCCGCCGGAGGAGAAGCTCGGCCACGGCAACGCGTTCGGCCGTGGCGTGCTCAGCAACCTGACCAACCCCAAGGCCGCCGCGTTCTTCGGCAGCGTCCTCACCGCCACTCTGCCGCCCACCGAGCCCACCGCCGTCAAGGCCGCCGCCGTCGCGCTGATCGTCGCCGCCTCGGCCGGCTGGCACCTGAGCGTTGCCCTGCTCTTCTCCTCCCCCGCCACCCAGCGCTGGTACGCCCGCGCCGAACCGGCGCTCAACCGCGTCGTGGGCACGGTTCTCATCGCCCTCGGCATCGCCCTCGCCGTAATGCCGTGAAGGCCTCCCCGCGCGAGCGAGGAGGCCTTCATGGATCAAGCGGAAACTACCGGACACCACCCGAAGCGCGCTGCTTCTGCGCGTGCGCGGAGCGGGTGCAGACCTCGCCGACGTCGACCGTCTGGCCGCGGTCGGCGAAGACGTCCGCCACGCCGACGAGCTTGCCGTTCGGCGTCGAGCAGGTCAGCTGGTAGGCCTCCTTCGTCCCGTACGTCGGCGGGATCGGCGACGAGAACGAGACGTCGCCGGTCCAGTCGTCGGTCGCACCCGGGTTCGCCTGGTCGTAGTTGACCACCACGGCCTTGTAGTCACCCGCGGGCGGGTCGAACAGCACGGCGTGCTCGGACGTCGTGCCGCCGTTCGCCGACGAGCTGACCAGGTTGCCCGCCGCGTCGTAGATGAACAGGTCCCAGTCGGTCGACGTGCTCGCCCAGTTGATGTTGACGCTGAACTTGCCGTTGTCGACCTTCGGCAGGCCGTCGACGTGGAAGGTGAACGTGTCACCCGCCGGATCGGCCGGGTAGTTCTGGTTGATCGGCGGCACGCCCGCCGGGTTGGTGACCGGGAAGCCCTGCTGCGCCGGGCCCTGCGGGTCGCGCCCGTACCGGCCGGCCACGTACGGCCGCGTCGACGGGTTGACCGACCAGGCGAAGCGCCCGCCACTGGCGGTGAACTTCGAGTTCAGGTCGTCGGTGATGTAGATCGGCGGCTTGGTGGAGCCGTCGGGCTGGATCACCGGCGACGTCGGCGTCTGGAACGTCTTGTGCAGCTTGAGCTGGTAGCCCTTGGGCGCCGAGCCGATCAGCGTGGAGTGCTGCTGCGGGTCGGAGGCGTTGCCGAGCATGTCCAGGAACGCCTGGCGGTTGCCGCCCTTGCCGGCACCGGCCGCGGGCGCCAGGCCCTCGTACTCGGCGACGACGCTGTCGGCGTAGGGCCCGTGGAAGCCGTTGCCGCCGACCTCGATGGTGAAGCCCCAGCCGCCGGTGGCCCAGTACGACCAGTCCTCGGTGGTGCCGGTCGTGTCGTAGAGCGCCCAGCTCGGCTCGCTCGTGTAGCCGTTGCGCGAGGCCAGCTTGTCGCCGAGGGCCTTGTACTGCGGCTCCTCCAGCGGCGGGCGGACGTCCGCCACGCCCGGCGGGCGCAGCACCAGCGCGGCGACGGTGTGCATCGTCAGCAGGTTCGTCACCTGGCGCGAGGACACGATCGAACGCACGTTGCGCACCTCGGGCTCGCTGAACGGCGCGGACCCGCGGAAGGTGTCACCGCTCCAGGCCACCTCGGCGCCGTTGCCGCCCCAGAAGCCGCCGTAGTTGCGGTTGGGGTCGGTGCCGCGGATGCGGCCGCCCGGGTTCGCCTTGCAGACACCGGTCGCGAACTGCGGCGGCGAGTCGTTGACGTTGCAGTTCTTGCGCTTCATCTCGTAGTCGAACCGGGTGAAGTCGCCCTTGGGCTCGGCCTCGCGGGAGATCTCGAAGCCGTCCGGGTTGATGATCGGCACGACGATGTTGCGCGTCTTGCTCACCATCGACCGGATGGCCGGGTCCTTGGCGTAGCCGTTGACCAGCTCGTACGCCCATTCCATGACGTGCTCGCCGGCCGGCCACTCCCGGGCGTGGTGCACGCCCATGGTGAAGTTGACCGGCTTGCCGTCGGTCACGTTCTTGACGTCGGTGGCGATTTCGACGCCGACGACGTCCCGGCCTTCCCACGTCGATTCCGGCATGGTGAACGCCGAGACCAGGCCCGGGTTCTTGCGGGCCAGTTCCTTCATCTCGTAGTTGTACTCGTAGAGGTGCCGGTAACTGGTGCGCCCGGACGGCAGCGCCGAAGCGGCGGTCTTCGCGGCGTACTGGCGGTCGGTCTTCGCGTCCTGGACGGACTTGGCCGACAGGTCCGCCTCGATGACCTTCGACTTGAAACCGCTGTTCTTGAGCGTCTGGCGGTCGGCGTCGCCGGCGAGGACGACCTCGACCCCGGTCGCGTCACCCTTCTCCGTGACGTCGAGGCCGAGAGCGGTCAGCTTGTTCTTGTCGGCGCGCGTGGGCGTCTCGACGCGGACGAGCTCCGCACGCTGAGCCGCCGCGGCTGCGCCGGTCGGCGTGCCCTGCGGGGTCAGCGCCAGGAAGTCGACCCCCAGCTGGACCTGGCCGGCCGAGCCGCCGTACCGGCAGCCCTGGACGACGAGTTCCTGCCCCTTCTTCACGAAGCTTTCGGCGAGTTCGTGGCTGCGCAACGCCGCCGAAGCGGCGACCACCGCACCGGTGGCCTTGTCGAAGACGGCGACGTCCCAGTCACCCTCCGCGCCCTGCGCCTTGAGCCGCGCCTGGACCAGACCGTCCACGGTGGACGTCAGCTCGCGGCGGTCGGTGCCCGAAGTGCCCTTGGGCAGCAGTTTCGCGAAGCACGAGCGCGCCACCGACTTGTCGGCGCGCAGGATGTTCTGCGCCGCGCCCGCCGTGCCGGACGGCAGCGCGACGAACGTTCCGGCCAGTGCGACGGCCGAAGCCAGCATCACCAGCCGTCTTGGTGAATTCCCCACAGGAAGCGACCTCCTTGACCGAGACCGGTACGCACGGACGTACCGGAACCGAGCGACCATAATGGAGGAAATCCGGCCGCGGACACCGCCGTAAGTCGTACAGCGTTCAACGCCCGCGCTCCTTTCACGGGGAGTTCAACCACCGGTCGGCTACTGTCGGTTCATGGTCACAGTCCCTGCGCGACGGGTGTCGGTCGCGGTCTCGCTGACGGGCATTGCGGCCTTGGTGATCGGTGCCGGCCTGGTGCTGTTGCTGCAGGTCATCCCGCCGACGGACGAAATCAGCGTCACCCGCCGCACGATCAGCGAGTACGGCCTGTCCGACCACAAGTGGGTCTTCGACCTCGCGGTGGTCCTGGTCGCCCTCGGCTCGGCGGCCGGGCTGGCGGTCCTGCGCGGCCAGCGCCGGCTCCCGGTGCCCGCGGCCGTCCTGGGGACACTGTGGACGGTCGGGCTGCTGGTCATCGTGGCGTTCCCCAAACCGGACTGGGCCACGGTCTCCCGCGCGGACTTCGGCGGCACGCTGCACCGGATTGCGAGCGTGGTGGCGTTCGTGGCGCTGCCGCTGGCGGTCCTGGTCGCGGCGCGCACGGCGTTCCCCTCGTCGCCCGGGCGCCGCCGGCTGGCGATCGTGCTGGCGGTGGCCTCACTGGGCTGGTTCGCGGTGATCCTGGGCGCGGTGGTGGTCGCCGCCGCGGAAGACGGCCGCTGGTGGACGTTGATCCCGCTCGGCCTGGTGGAACGCGGGATGGCGCTGACGGAGCTGGTCGCCTTGGGCGTCTTGCTGGCGCCGGTCGGGGCGAGGTCCGGGCCGCGGCGATAACCTACAGTGTAGGTACGCCGACCGGAGGGGATGTCATGACCGGAGCCCTGTCCTGGACTAAACCCGTGGTGCGCTGGGGCCTCGGCCACGCACTCCCCCGGACCGTGCTGCGGCGCGAGGCCAAGCGCGGTGACCTGCAGGGCCGCATGGTCGTCGCCGCGGCCGAGGGGCGGGACCTGACCGGCCTGTTCGAGGAGATCCGCGGTGCCGGCCCGCTCGCGCGCACCCGGTTCGGCTGGATGACCACCACGCACGCCGCCGTCCGCGAGGTCCTGGCCAGCGAAGACTTCCGCGTCGGCGTCATCGGCTCGGACGGCTCCGCGCTCGGCCGGCTCGTGGAGTGGTCGGCCGGCGAGCACCTGCACCCGGTGCGGCCGCCGTCACTGCTGGCCGTCAACCCGCCCGAGCACACGCGGTACCGCAAGCTGGTCACCGGCGTGTTCACCGTGCGCGCGGTCGAGCAGCTGCGCGGCCGGGTGCAGGAGATCGCCGACGGCCTGCTCGACGGGCTCGACCCCAGCGCCCCGATAGACCTGGTCGAGTCCTACTGCGGGCTGCTGCCGGTGACGGTCATCAGCGAGATCCTCGGCGTGCCGCCGTCCGACCTCGGCAAGGTGCTTTCGCTCGGCGCGGCCGCCGCACCCAGCCTCGACCTCGGGCTCGGCTGGCGCACGTTCCGCCACGTCGAGACCGCGCTGGCCGAGTTCGACACCTGGCTCGGCGAGCACCTCGACCACCTGCGCCGCCACCCCGGCGACGACCTGTTCAGCAAGCTCGTCGCCGCCCGCGACGGCGGTGTCGGCCTCACCGAGACGGAGCTGAAGTCCACCGCGGGCCTGGTGCTGGCGGCCGGCTTCGAGACGACCGTCAACCTGCTCGGCAGCGGCATCGCGCTGCTCGCGGCCGATCCCGGGCAGCTCGCGGTGCTGCGTGAACGGCCGGAGCTGTGGGCCAACACGGTCGAGGAGGTGCTGCGGTACGACCCGCCGGTGCTGCTGACCGGCCGGGTCGCCACGCGCGCGACCGAGGTCACCGGGGTTCCGCTGCCCCGCGGCGCGCTGGTCACGACCGTGCTGGCGGGCGCGAACCGCGACCCCGGGGTGTTCGCCGACCCGGCCGTCTTCGACGTCACCCGCGACGGCGCGCGCGACCACGTGTCGTTCGGCGCCGGCCGCCACCACTGCCTGGGGGCGTCGCTGGCGCGCATGGAGGGGGAAATCGGCCTGCGCACGATCTTCGACCGGTTCCCCGGCCTGCGCGTGCTGCCCGGCGGCCGCCGCCGGTCGACGCGCATCCTGCGCGGTTACGAGAACCTCCCCGCGGTGCTCACGCCGTGACGACCCGGCGGGGCCGGCCGCCCCAGGGCGTCTTGTCGCGCGAACGGATCCTGCTCGCCGGGCTTGCGCTGGTCGACGAGGAAGGCCTGGAGGCCGTCAGCATGCGCAAGCTGGCGCGGCGCCTCGGCGTCGACCCGATGAGCCTGTACAACCACGTCGACGGCAAGGACGCGCTGCTGGACGGGATCGCCGAGGTCCTGCTCGCCGCGATCCCCGAGCCGCCGGCCGGGGCGGACCTGCGGGAGACGATGTCGGCGCTGGCGCGCGGGTTCCGGGCCGCGCTGCTCGACCACCCGCGGGCGGCCCCGCTGGTGCTGACCCGCCGGCTCGCGTCGATGACGGCGCTCGCGCCGGTGGAGGCGGTGCTCGCCCCGCTGCTCGCGGCGGGTTTTCCGCCGGACCGCGCGGTGCACGGGCTGCGCGCGGTGCTGGCGTTCCTCATCGGCACGCTGATGCGCGAGGTCGAGGCGGCGCCGACGTTCGGCGGCAGCGTCCAGCGGCTCGCGGACCTCGAGCGGTCCGGCCTGCCCGTGGTCGCCGTGGCGGCGCCCTACCTGGCGGTGTGCGACCACGAAGCGGAGTTCGAGTTCGGGCTGCGGATCATGCTCGACGCGCTGGGCGAGCCCTAGCGGATCCGTTCGTGCAGCGCGGCCATCCGCCGGTCGAGGTCGGCCGCGGTCCGGGCCGCGGCCGCGAGCTCGCCGGCGAAGTCGGCCGGGACGCTGTCGCGGTACTTGTAGGAGAGCTTGTGCTCGACCGCGGCCCAGAAGTCCATGGCGATGGTGCGCAGCTGGACCTCGACCTTGACCTTTTCGACGCGGTCGGAGAGGAAGACCGGGATCCGGACGATGAGGTGCAGGCTGCGGTAGCCGTTCGCCTTCGGCTTGGCGATGTAGTCCTTGGTGCGCAGCAGCTCGACGTCGTCCTGCGCGGTGAGCATCCGGGCGACCTCGTGGACGTCGGAGACGAACGGGCAGACGACCCGGATTCCGGCGATGTCGTCGAGGACGTGCGCGGCGGAGACCCAGTCGCCGCCGAGCCCCCGGCGGCGCACCTTTTCCTTGATGGCCTCCGGCCGCTTCACCCGGCTGGTGATGTGCTCGATCGGATCGTGCTGGTGGACGAAGTCGAACTCCTCGCTGAGGATCCGCAGCTTCGTCATCAGCTCTTCGATGGCGAACTTGTACATCAGCAGGAATCGCGGGAGCTGCCCGGCGACGGCGAGCTCGTCGGCCGCCTCGCGCAGGTCCTCGGCCGCCGGGTCGGTGGTCACTGAAGCCTCGTGCTGTCGTCGGTCGTCGGGTGCGGGAACCAGGTTACTGGGGTGCACAGGGTGAACGAACGACGGCGGCCAGAAGTTCCCGAGAGTCACCGGATCGGGTGGCGAAGTGACGGAGGGTGTGCACCGGCCCGCTTCCGGTGCACACCCTCCTGGCCTCACTTGCCAGCGGTGGCGGTAGCCTTTTGAGCTGCTTCGGCGACGCACTTCTCCGCGACCGCGGCGGCCTGCTTCGCCGCGTTGGCCTGGTTCTTGTTCTTTTTGTTGTTTTCGGCCTTGTTCTCGGCCTTGTTTTCGGCCGTGGCGGTGTTCTGCTGCTCGGCGGCGGCCCCGTTCTGGTCGGCAGCGCCGGCCTGGGCGACGCACTCGAGGACGGCCGCGCAGTCCTGCTCGGCCGCGGCGGCGTTCTGGGCCGCGTCCTGCTGGTCGGCCATGCCGTTTTCGTTGGCTGCGCCGTTTTCGTTGGCCATGCCGTTTTCGTTGGCTGCGCCGCTCGGCTCGGCAGCGCCCTTCTGCTGCGCCATGCCGTTCTGGTCGGCCATGCCATTTTCGTCGGCCATGCCGTTGCCGCCGGCCATGCCGTTCTGCTTGGCGGCATCCTTCTTGTCGGCCATGCCGTTCTGCTCAGCGGCATCGTTCTGCTTGGCCGCGTCGTTCTCGCCGGCCATGCCGTTCTGCTCGGCGGCACCGTTCTGCTCGGCGGCACCGTTCTGTTCGGCCATGCCGTTGCCGTGGGCCATGCCGTTCTGGTCGGCCATGCCGTTGGCGTCGGCGGCTCCCGCGGCCTGCGCCACGCACTTCTCGACCACACCGCAAGCCAGGGCCGCCGCGTCGGCCTGGGCGGCCGCTTCCTGGGCGGCCTTGGCGTTCTTCTCCGCGGCCTTGTTCTTCTTGGCCTTGCCGTTGGCGGCGGCGGATCCGTCCTGCGCGTCGGCTTCCTGGCCTGCCATCCCCTTCTGGCCGGCCATATCCCGCTCGCCGGCCATCCCGTTCTGATCCGCCATGCCGTTCTCGCCGGCCATTCCGTTCCCACCGGCCATGCCGTTCTCGCCGGCCATACCCTGCTCGCCGGCCATCCCGTTTCCGCCGGCCATCCCGTTCTCGCCCGCCATGCCCTGCTCGGCGGCCTTGCCGTTCTTCGCCTTACCATCACCCTCGGCCGCGTTCCGGCCGGCTTGCTTCTTCTCCGCGGCCTTGTCCTGCCGGCCTGCCTGGGCCACCGCCGCGCACTCGGCCGCCACCGCGTTCGCCGCCACCGCTCCGTCGCAGCCCGCTGCCGCCCGGCGTTGCTTGATCTGATCCACCACCGCCTGGCGGTTGGCTATCCTCGCCGGCGATTGGGCGTCCGGGGCCGCCTGCTGGCCCGCGATGAACGTCAGGTTGTTCTGCAACGCCGTGTCCAGGCCGCCGCAGCTTTCCGTGGCCGCGTTGCTCGCCGGGCTGCTGAGCGCGATCGCCGTCGCGGTCGCTCCCGCGACTCCCAGCAGCGCGACCAGCCCGATCGTCGCCGGTTTGCGGTGTCGTCCGGTACTGCGCACGTGGGGCATCGAGCCCCTCCTCTCTGGTCGCCACCTCACCGGGACACACGGCACCACGCCGGGAATGGTTCACCGGAAAGAAAAACCGACCAGAGAGTGTCCACTGTGGACCAAGAGGGTGCAGCTCACCCGGAGCCGGCGGTCCGCCGGTCCGGTTCCTGACTACCAGGGCCGGGGTTAGCGCGAGGTAAAGGCTCAGCCCAGTCCGGCCAGCTGCGGCACGGCCGGTGCCATGCCTTCGATCCACGCGGCCGGCGAACCCGTTGTCGGCGTGACGATCGCCTGCTGGATGCCGAGCTTCGCGTAGTCCTCCATCGAGCGGACGAAGTCGTCGCGGGTTTCCGGTGTCGGACGCGGGTTGTTGGCCAGGACCGTCTTGCGGATCTCGTCGTAGTCTCGGCCGACGTCGTCGCAGTGGCGGCGCAGCACGTCCAGCTTGTGCTCGACGTCCGACGGCGAAGAAGCGAACAGGTTGCACGCGTCGCCGTACTGGGCGACGAGCCGCAGCGTCTTGCGCTCGCCGGCGCCGCCGATGAGCACCTTCGGCCGGCTGATCGGCTGGGGCGCGCACAGCGTCTCGGCGAGCTGGTAGTGCTTGCCCTCGAACGGGCCGTTGTCCGCCGGGTCCCACATCTGCCCGCAGATCCGCAGCGTCTCCTCCAGCCGCTCGAACCGCTCGGCGACCGGCGGGAACGGCACGCCCATCCCCCGGTGCTCGCGCTCGAACCACGCCGCGCCGATGCCCAGCGCCGCCCGGCCGCCGGAAAGGACGTCGAGGGTGGTGACGATCTTCGCGAGCAGGCCGGGGTGCCGGTAGGTGACGCCGGTGACGAGCAGGCCGAGTTCGATCCGGGACGTGTGCGCGGCGAGGAACCCCAGCGTCGTGTAACCCTCCAGCATGTTGGCCTCGGCGGGCAGGCCGGTGGGCTCGATCTGGAAGTAGTGGTCCATGAAGGACAGCCAGGTCGCCCCGGCCTCCTCCGCCGCGGCGCCCACCCGGGCGAGCTCACCGGCGATGGCGGTGGTCCCGCCGTCGATGTCGAAGATGGGAAGGTGGAAACCGAGCTCCATGAAGCATTCTCCTGACGATTCGGTCGGCGTGACCTCACGCTAGAGGCTGGAGCGCGCTCCAGGTCAAGCCACGGACACCGGCGCGGCGCAACGTCTTCGGGAAGCTCAGGCCCGGTAGTCCTCGAACTCCCAGAGTCCGTACCGGCTCAGCTTCGCGGTGACCTCCGCCCAGTTCGCGCCGGTGCAGCGGGCGACCAGGGCGTCGAAGTACGCGACCAGCGCGGGCCAGTCGAAGCGGTCGACGATCACGTGGTGGCGGCCCGAGATCGGCCCGCCGCGGGCCTGTTCGGCCAGCCACCCGGGGCTGCAGACCTCGAAGTCGAACGATTCCTCGCCCGGCTCCCCGGCCGGCCCGGCGATCAGCTGGACCAGGAACATGAACCGCCCGGGATCGTCCGGGACGTAGGTCGCCGGCTCGATGTCCGGGGTGAGCAGGTACCGGATCTCGGCCCGGGCGTCCGTGGTCATGGGGTCAGTGTGCCGGTGGCCGTCGCCAGGAACTGCGCCACCTCGGCCGGATCGCCGCCACCCGTCGTCACCGGGACACCCGCCGTGCGCAGGCGGTCCGCGAACTCCGCCGATTTGCGGCCGCCCGCAATCAGGAACGGCGGGGCGCCCGTGCCCGGGTACGTCAGCGGGCTCGCCTCGCGCAGGGTCGCCGGGGAACGGCCCAATGCCGCCAGCACCGACGCGCGGGTGAGCGGGTCCTGGCCCGCGAGGTCGAATTCGGCCGGGGCGTCGATCGCCGCCACCGCACGGACCTCCGGCGTTCCGGCCACCCCGAGCAGGGACGCCAGCGTGCCACCCGCGCCCGTCCCGACCGCCGTGATCCGGGCCGGGTCGAGGTCCAGCTCCGCCGCGTGGGCCTCGAGGAACCGGACCGCGCAGCGAGCGTCGTCCAAGGGAGCCGGCCAGCGGGCGGCGGGGGCGAGGCGGTAGTCGATCGCGGCGACGGCGAATCCGCGGGCCGTCAGTGCGTCGCGCAGCGGCCCGAGCCGCGACCCCGCCAGCAGCGCGCCCGGCCCGGTGGGCCTGCGGTTGCCCGCGATCAGGCCGCCGCCGTGCAGGAACAGCGCCACCGGGGCGCCACGCGCGGCCGGGCGGGTGAGGTCCATTTCGAGGGGAATCCCGTCCGCGCGGCAGTATTCGACGGTGCTGCCGTCGAGCAGGGTCGAGGCGGCCGGGCTGGTGATGCGGTCGCCGGCCGCGATGGTGCCCGCGGTGCCGGCCGCGAGCACCAGCAGCAGCACGGGGAACAGCACGATCCACGCCGCCACCCGCCGCGGCGCCGACGGCCGCGGGTGCGCTCCCCGCCGTGCCACGACCAGGAACCCGAAGACGGCGATGACCTGCAGGGCGGCCGCGAGGTAATCGGTGAAGCCGAGGACGGTGTCCGCGGGCTGCCACGGGTCGAGGCGGGTCAGCAGCCCGAGCGGCCGGCTCGCGACCCACAGCGCGAGGCCGGCGGCCGCGGTGACCGCCGCGGCGTGCGCGGTCTTGCGCGTCGGCCACCCGAAAACGGCGACGAAGGCGATGAATTCGACCACCGCGACCAGGGCGAACAGCATCGCGTAGAACTGCCAGAGGCGCCAGAGACCCACCACCGAAGCGGCCGGGATCAACGCACCGCCCAGGGCCGCGAAAGCGGCCGTGATCAGCACCGGACCGCGCCGCAGCGGCGGTGGTCCGAGGTAGCGGGCGGTCGTCGACGGGCGGCGTGTGCCGGGGTACCCGTCGACGACCTTCATGCCGCCAGTGTCACCCTGGTTTCGCGAACGCGCACCTACTTGCGGGCCGCCGTGTAGTTCCGGAACAGCAGGTAGGTGTCGAGGATGTCGGACGACGCGCTCTGGACCGACCGGTAGATCCCCCACTTCGGGCGGACGTAGTCACCCTGGTCGGGGAGGTTCACGTTGCTCATGCTGCCCTGCGCGGCGACCGGCGCACCCGATCCGGTGCCGTTGCGGATGACGCAGGCCGCCTTGCCCTTCGAGCCCGGTGTGAACGTCCACTCGATGGTGATCCACTTGTCCCGCAGCGGCGCCAGTTCCGTGGCCGCGATGCTCGGCGAACCCGAGTTGGCGTACGCCCGGGCGTTGAGCATTTCCTTGCTGCCGCTGCGGGTCAGGTCGAGCGTCACCCACGGCCCGCCGTTGGTCGACGGCGTCTTCGTCTGGAAGATGTGGGTGAACTTGCTGGTGCCGTGCAGCGAGGCCGGGAGGTACATCTCGTAGGAGAGCGTCCAGGTCTCGCCGTTGTGCATCTTCAACGTCGTGCCGTTCTGCACCATGCCCTTCGATTCGGTGCGCTGGCGGTCGCCGCCGCCGGTCGTGTCGCGGTCGTCCTTCCAGATGTTGAACCGGTAGTGGTCGCCTTCGACGACGACGTACTTGCGGTCGGGGTGGTGGTGGCCCCGGTCGGCTTCGATGCCCTCGAAGGCCTTCAGGCCGTCGGCGGCGGGGTCCGGGTGCCACAGCGGGGCCGCGTGGGCGGGACCGGCGGCGCCCAGGACGATCGGGACGGCGAGAACGGAGGCGGCGAGCGAGCGCAAAGCCGTCCGGCGGGGGAATTCCGGCATCTTCGGCGTGTCCTTCCTGACGGAGTACGGCAGGGGTGCACATCGGCCGGCGGACGGGCCCGGAATCGGGCTGGTCATCCGATGTCTTGCGTTATGAACGCTAGAAGAGACCCCGCCCTCTGTCAACGCCGACCCGGTTGCAGCCGCGGTTGGCCAAGAATTCATCGGACCGCTCACCGGCTCAGGCGTAGCACTCGGCCAGCGCGCCGAAGGCCGCCTTCGGCTCCCACGGGACGTCCGGGTACGTCTCCCCCGTACCCTCTTCCAGGACCTTCACCACGCCCCAGCTCGCCATGTCGAGGTCGGTCCGGGGATCGGCCCGGTGCACCAGCCCGTAGCAGACGAACGTGCAGGCGAAGGCCGCGTCGACGCCTTCCGCCGTGAAGATCTCCAGCAGTTCGCGCAGGTAGCGGGCCTGTTCCTGTTCGTCCCGGACGTAGTCGCCCGTCAGCCGGACCGGGACGTCGTCTTCGTACTCGAGGATTTCGCCACAGCGGGCGCCGAGATCGGCCGCGCCCCGGTAGGGCGTCACGCCGAACTCCGTGATCGCCACCGGTTTGCCCGCCGCGACCAGGCTCCGGACGCCCTGGCGGTAGATGTGCTCCACCTCCTTCGAGCGGTGCGCGTCCACCGACACGATGTCGAACGGCGTCCAGTCGACGCGCTCCAGCGGAATCGCCGCGTAGGTGACGCGGCCACCGAACCGGGCGCGGACCACCTCGGCCGCGCGGGCCAGGAACGCGTTGACCCGCTCCGGCAGCCCGGCCACCAGTTCCCTCGACGCCAGGAGGTTGTCCAGGCGCTCGGTGATGCTGCCGCCCGGCAGGAAGCCGTGGCAGAACAGGCTCAGCTCGGCGCCGGTGACGAAGACGATCTCGGCGCCCGCCTCGCGGAGGCGTTCGGCCCGCGCCGCGCCGTCGGCGAAGAGGTCCAGGAGATCCTCCGGACCGAGGTCCCACGGGAACGGCGAGAACCACACCTCCAGCCCCAGCGCGGCCGCCTCGCGCGCGGCGAACTCGATCCGGTCCAGGTCGGTGCCGATCAGCCGCACCGCCGTGCAGTGCAGGTCGTCGCGGATGATCGCCAGCTCGCGGCGGACCAGGCCTGGGTCGAACGGGCGGTTGACGCGCCCGCGGACCTCGAGCCCCGTGTCGTAGCCGATTCCTTTGGCTCGCATGTCTTCCTCCCAGATTTAAGGTACGGTCCGTACCGTACCGTAGGATGGTGTCATGGCGACACCGAAGACCCGGCGCCGGGGCACCGAGCTGGAAGAGGCGATCCTGCGCGCGGCGGCGGCCGAGCTCGCCGAGGCCGGCTACTCCGGCCTGACCATGGAACGCGTCGCCCAGCGCGCCGGGACCAACAAGAACGCGATCTACCGCCGCTGGCCGAACCGCGCCGCGCTCGGCGTCGCCGCCTACCGCCACCTCGCCGAGGACACCCTGAAGCCACCCGACACCGGCAACCTCCGCGAAGACGCGCTGACGCTGCTGCGGGCGATCAACTGCGGTCAGACTTCGCCCGCCGCGCGCGCCCTTCGCAGCCTCCTCACCGGCGTGGGTGACGAACCCGAACTCCGGGAGCAGCTGCACGAACAGGCCGCTTCCGGCGGAACCGCGGCCTGGCTGACCGTCGTCGAGCAGGCGGTAGCGCGCGGGCAGGCCCGGCCGGAGGCCCTGAACCCGCGCGTGGCCACCGTGGCTCTCGTGTTGCTGCGCAACGAATACCTCACGCACGGACTGACCACAGTGGCCGATGACATCCTGGTCGGGATCGTCGACGACGTCTACCTGCCGCTGGTGCGCGCGTGACCGGCCGCCTCGCACGCGACGAGAAGATCGCCGCCGCCTTGGCGGAAGCCGGCGACGACCTCCTGACCACGGCACGCCCGCTCGGCACCGGCATCGGCGGCTCGTCCTGGCTGCTGCAGGTGGCCGGCGAGCCCGTCTTCGTCAAGCGCGTCCCGCTCACCGCCGTCGAACTCGCGAACCCGCACTCGACGGCCGACCTCTACGGGCTGCCGCCGTGGTCGCACTACGGCGTCGGGTCCGCGGGCGGCGGAGCCTGGCGCGAGCTGGAAGCACACCTGATGACGTCCGCCTGGGTCCGCGGGGGCGAATGAGAAAACTTCCCGCTCCTGCACCACTGGCGGATCCGGCCGGGCCTGCCGCGCCCGCAGGCCGACATCGAGGCCGACGTCGCGTTCTGGCACGGCAACCCCGGCGTGCGACGGCGGCTGGAAGCGCTGGCCGGCTCCGGCACCGACCTCGTGCTGTTCCTCGAGTACCTGCCGCACAGCCTCGCCGGTTGGCCCGGGGACGACCTGCCGCTCGAAGAAGACCTGCGGCACATCACCGATTTTCTGGCCACGAAAGACGTCCAGCACTTCGACGCGCACTTCGCCAACATCGTCACCGACGGCGAACGGCTCCACCTCACGGACTTCGGCCTGACCGTGGCCGCGAGCTTCGACCTCTCGGACGCCGAAGCGGAGTTCCTCGCCGACCACGACGGCCACGACCGGGCCTACGTCCTGACCCACCTCGTCAACCGGGTCGTCCGCGGTCTGCGCGACTGGCCGGATGCCCGCGCTCGCAATGACTTCGTCCGCGCGTGCGCCGCCGGCGAGGTGCCGGACCAGGCGCCGCTGCTGCGCCGGTACGCCCCCCTCGCCGCCGTCGTCAACGACTTCTACTTCGCCCTCCACACCGAGAGCCGGAAGACGCCGTACCCACGGGAAGCGATCGCCGAGCAGCTGGCCCGCCATCCGCACGGCTCTTGACCACCGGGACCGCGCCGACCTAGAGTCAGCGTACCCGAATCATGTTAACGTTAACATGCGCAGGCCTCGAAGGAACCGACAACGATGAAGTTGTTCTCCCCGCGCCGTTTCGGCGTCGTGCTGGCCGTCGCGGCCGCACTCGTCCCCCTCGGCGGTGCCGGCGCCGGTGCGGCGCCCTCCGCCGACACCGGTACCGGCCTCCGCGCCGCCGCGAGCACGCTGTCCGTGCCCGACATCGACGACGTCCGTGGCAACCTCACACTGCCGGCGAGCGGCCCGGACGGCACGCGCGTCACCTGGACGTCGTCCGCGCCGTCGGTGATCACCCCGACCGGTGAGGTCACCCGGCCGGCGACCGGCGCCGCGCCCGCGAAGGTCGTCCTGACCGCGAAGGTGAGCCTCGGCCGCGAGAGCACCACCCGGCGGTTCACCGCCACCGTCGTCCCCAAGCCCGCGCAGGAACCCCTGGCCGGCTACAGCTTCTTCTACTTCACCGGCGAAGGCACCTCCGACGGCGAGCAGATCTACTCGGCCCTCAGCAACGGCAACGACCCGCTGAACTGGACCGAGCTCAACAACGGCCGGCCGGTGCTCAAGTCGAGCCTGGGCGAGCTGGGCGTGCGCGACCCGTTCATCCTGCGCTCCCCCGACGGCGACAAGTTCTACCTGCTCGCCACCGACCTGCGGATCTACGCCGGCCGCGGCTGGGACGCCGCCCAGCGGACCGGCAGCCGGTCGATCATGGTCTGGGAGTCGACCGACCTGGCGCACTGGTCGCGCCAGCGCAGCGTCCAGGTGTCCCCGCCGACCGCGGGCAACACCTGGGCCCCGGAGGCGTTCTGGGACGCCAAGCGCGGCACGTACGTCGTCTACTGGGCGTCGAAGCTGTACGCCGAGAACGACCCGAACCACCTCGGCGACAGCTACAACCGGATGATGTACGCGACCACGCGCGACTTCCACACCTTCAGCGCGCCGCAGGTCTGGATCGACCCGGGCTACTCGGTGATCGACTCGACGGTCATCAAGAACCAGGACACCTACTACCGGTTCACCAAGGACGAGCGCAACAACACCTCCTCGACGCCGTGCAGCAAGTTCATCACCGAGGAGAAGGCCACCGACCTGCTCGACCCGCACTACGGCTTCGTCGCCGACTGCCTCGGCAAGGCCACCGCGACCAGCCCCGGCCTGTCCGCGGGCGAGGGCCCGACCGGGTTCAAGTCCAACACCGAGAACAAGTGGTACCTGTTCATCGACGAGTTCGGCGGCCGCGGTTACGTCCCGTTCGAGACCACCGACCTCGACTCGGGCAAGTGGACGATGTCGACCGGCGCGCACCTGCCCGCGTCGCCGCGGCACGGCACCGTCCTGCCGGTCACCCAGGCCGAGATGAACCGCCTGAGCGCACCGCCGGTCCCGCCGAAGGCCGACGCGAAGGGCCTGGTCGCGCACTGGCCGCTCGACGCGAAGTCCGGCACGGTCGCGGCCGACACCACCGGCCACGGCTACGACGGCGCCCTCGCCGGTGACGTCTCCTGGACCGGCGGCGCACTGGCCTTCGGCGGCAAGAACGGGCACGTCCAGCTGCCGAACAACCTGCTCACCGGCGCCTCGGCGGCCACCGTGTCGGCCGACGTCCTGGTCGAGGAGAACCAGCAGACGCCGTACTTCCTGTGGGGGCTGGGCAACACGGCCAAGGACGGCACCGGCAACGGCTACCTCTTCACCACCGGCGGTACGGCGAGCGGCGGCTTCCGCGGCGCCATCGCCACCGGCAACTGGACCACCGAGCAGGCGGTGGACTCCGGCGGCGGGCTGCCGCGCGGGGTGTGGAAGAACGTGACGCTCACCGTCGGCAACGGCGTGGAGGTGCTGTACCTGGACGGCGTCGAGGTGGGCCGCAACGCGAACGCCACGCTCAAGCCGGCGGACCTCGGCGGCGGCGTCACGGCGGCGAACTACCTCGGCCGGTCGGTGTACGCCGGCGACAAGACCTTGACCGGCAAGATGAAGGACGTGCGGCTGTACAACCGGGCGCTGTCCGGGCCCGAGGTCGCCACGCTCCCGTCGAACAGCACCGCGATCCGCTCGGTGCAGCTCGACGCGCTCAAGACACCGGCCGTCATCGACGCCGGGGCCGGGACGGTCGTGCTGCCGGTCAAGCCGGGCACCGATCTGCGCCGGCTCGCGCCGAAGTTCGGCTTGGCGCCGGGGGCCACCATCTGGCCGGACAACGGGAAGCCGGTCGACCTCGGCTCGCCGAAGCAGTTCACGGTGACCGGCGCCGGCGGCGACCGTCGCGTGTGGACGGTCGAGGCGCACGAGGTGCGCAGCCCGGTGCTGCCCGGCTACCACGCCGATCCGAACATCGTCGCGTTCGGCGACACCTATTACCTCTACCCGACCACCGACGGCTTCGACGGCTGGAGCGGGACGAAGTTCTCGGCGTGGTCGTCGAAGAACCTCGTCGACTGGACGGACGAGGGCGTCATCCTCGACCTCGGCAAGGACGTCGGCTGGGCCGACAAGAACGCCTGGGCGCCGACGATCGCGAAGCACGGCGGGAAGTACTACTTCTACTTCTGCGCCGAGGCCAAGATCGGCGTCGCGGTGAGCGACTCCCCGACCGGCCCGTTCGTCGACTCCGGCAAGCCGCTGATCGCGAAGAACCCCGACGGCGGCCAGGCCATCGACCCGGCGGTGTTCCTCGACCACACCGGACAGCCGTACCTGTACTGGGGCAACGGCAACGCCTACGTCGTCCCGCTCAACGCCGACATGGTGTCCTACGACAGCGCGAAGATCACCCGCCTGACCGGCCTGAACGACTTCCGCGAGGGGCTGTTCACGGTGGAGCGGAAGGGCACGTACTACCTCAGCTGGTCCATCGACGACACCCGCAGCCCGGACTACCGCGTCGGCTACGCCACGGCGCCGAGCCCGACCGGGCCGTTCACCAACCGCGGCCTGCTCCTGAGCAAGGACGCCCACCTGGGTGTCCTCGGCACCGGGCACAGCTCGATGCTGCAGGTCCCGGGCACCGACGACTGGTACCTCGCCTACCACCGCTTCGGCATCCCGGGCGGCGACGGCACCCACCGCGAGACGACGATCGACAAGCTGACGTTCCGCCGCGACGGCTCGATCGCCCCGGTCGTCCCGACGCTGGAAAGCGTGCGGCCGCAGCGGATCCCGTGGCACTGCGGGGCGGTCCGGGCAACCTGAGCCCGGGTGGGCCACTCGTCCGGGTGGCCCACCCGATGCGGTGAGACGGAGATCACCAGCGGCGGCGTTTACCCCGGCCTGCCCGGGGTAAACATCCGCCGTTCGGGTTGCTTCACTGCTTTCCGCCTCAGGAGTCGTTTGATGACCAGCGTCCTGACCGACAACCTCGGGAACTCGCGTCCGGTGCCCCGGCCGCGCCCGCGTCCGGTCACGTCCGACACGCTCGCGGAACTCGGTCGCCTCGCCGCGCTGGCCGAGCTCGCCCGGCGCTCCTCGCCGTCCCTGATGCACCACGCGATCCTCGCCGGAACCTCCCCCGCCACGGTGGCGGCGGCCGCGAAGGTCGACGTCGCCGAAGCGCACATCCGCTGGCACGAATGGGCCGACACGGCGGTCGGCCGCGACGAGTACCTGCGCGTGCACACCGCGTTCGCCGAAGCCGTCGTCGCCCGCCACGAGGCCCTGGAGGAAGACCTGTGCCCGTGACCACCGAAGAGACGACCCTGGCCGACCTGGCCGCGCTCGGCGACGCGGCCACCGAGCTGCTGGCGGAGATCAGCGAGCAGCTGGCGACGGTGGCCTCACGGCGCTGAGGCCGGCCAGCGCCGCCACACGGCGACGTGCAGGATGACCGCCAGGCTGAGCGCGTTCAACGTCGTGTGGGCGGCCCACGCGCCGACGAGCCTCTCCGGCACCGCGGCCCACCGCGCCACCGGCGGGAGGAGCGTGGCCAGCGCGGCCGTCAGCAGGACCACCGGCAAGCTCACCCGGACCGCCGGCCCCGCCTCGAAGAGCATCGCCACGACGAGCACCGACGCGATGGCCGAACCCGCGACCGTCGGCGGCACCCAGAACGTCGCCCCCGCGCAGGCGACGACCACACCGTGGGCCGTCGCCAGGCGGACCGCGCGGCGCCGGATCCGCGCGAACGGCCGGCCGCGCAACGCGACGAAGAAGATCATCTGCCAGGCGCCCAGCACGGCGGAAAACGCGGCGTAGTCCTCCCCCGGCACCACGCCGGTCGGGACCAGGCCCAGGTAGAGCCCCAGCCCGGCGACCCAGCACAGCGCCAGCGCCGCGGCACCCGGCCAGTGCGTGCCGCGGCCGCGGAGGGGCCGGCCCTCGCCGACCAGGGTCAGCTGGAGCATCAGGGTGAAGATGCCCGCGGCCAGCGGCACCGTGTCCCGGCCGAGCCGGGCCAGCACCACGCCCCCGGCCGCGACGAGGGCCGTGTCGGACACGCCCGTCCAGCCGCCGCGCAGCAGGGTGCCGGGCCAGTCCGCCCACCAGAACGCGATCATCGCGACGATCGGCAGCGCGAAGGCGATCGGCGGGCCGAGCACCTCCAGCGTCCGCACCGGTCCGCCCACACCGGCCGCGAGCAGGACCGTCAACGGCAGGACGAACACCAGGCCGAGCAGACCCCGCCCGGGCTGCTCAGAGGACGTCATCGAGGCGGATCGGGAGCCGGTGGTGGCGCTTGCCGGTGGCGTGGTGGACGGCGTTGGCCACCGCCGCGGCGACGCCGACCATCGCGACCTCGCCGAGCCCCTTCACGCCCACCGGGTTGAAGCGCAGGTCGGGCTCGTCGACGAAGCCGACGTCGATGCGGTGGACGTCGGCGTTCACCATGACCGGGTACTCCTCCAGCGTGGCGTTGAGGAAGCCGCCGGAGTGCGGGTCGGGAAGGCTCTCCTCCCGCAGCGCGCCGCCGATGCCCCAGATCACGCCGCCGCGGACCTGGCTCGCCGCGGTCACCGGGCTCGCGACCCGGCCGCAGTCGACGACGCTGACCACCCGCGGCACGCGGATCCGGCACGTCATCGGCTCCACGCGGACCTCGACGAAGTGAGCGACCCAGCTGAACGTGCTGAACTCCGGGTAGACCGGGCCGGCGATGGCCAGGTGGCCGGACTTCGCCTGCCCGGCGGCTTCGGGCGGCTGCCCGGGCGCGATCGTGGTCGCTTCGACCTCGACCGGGTGCCCGATCCGCGTGACCGCCGCGGCGACGTCGACCGGGCCGGTGCCGGCGGCGTCGAGGTGCTTGCGCAGCTCCCGCAGTCCGGAGTGGACGGCGGGCAGCGCGGTCGCGGTGCCCCACGATCCCGCGGTGAGGTGCTGCGGCGCGTACCGGGTGTCGCCGACGCGGACTTCGACGTCCCGGACGGCGATTCCCAGGTCGTTCGCGACGAGCAGGGCGATCGCCGAGCGGATGCCCTGGCCCATCTCGTGGCCGTCGACGCCGACCGTAACCCGGCTGTCCGCGTGCGCGGTGAGGTGGGCGACGGCGGGCGCGATGTGGCCCGGGTAGGCGCCCGCGGCGACGCCCCAGCCGATCAGCGAGCCGTCGCCGGCGCGCATCGAGCCGGGCCGGGGGTCGCGGGCGGCCCAGCCGAAGTCTTCGGCGCCGCGGCGGAGGCATTCGGCGAGGAAGCGGGTGGAGAAGGGCCGCCCGCTGACCGGGTCGGTCAGCGTGTCGTTGGCCAGCCGCAGCGCGACCGGGTCCTGGCCGGTGGCGCACGCGAGTTCGTCGACCGCCGACTCGAACGCGAACATCGCCGAGCTTTCGAACGGCGCCCGCATGTAGCCCGGCGTCTGCACGTCGGTCTGCACCAGGCGGTGCCGGCCGCGGAAGGCGCCGAAGCCGTACAGCCGGGAGGTGACTTCGGTGTGCATCGCCGGGAACAGGTCGTGCCGCGACGTCTGCTGGTCGACCTCGTGCACGGCGCCGAGGATCCGGCCGGTCTCGTCCGCGCCGAGGCGCACGCGGTGGCGGGTGGCCGGGCGGAAGCTGCCGTTGTGGAACGTCTGGGTCCGGGTCAGGACCAGCTTGACCGGCCGGCCCAGGCGCCTGGCGACCAGTGCCAGCGGCGCCAGGTGCGGTTGCAGGGAATTCTTCTGCCCGAAGCCGCCGCCGACGTACGGCGAGCGCACTTCCACGCAGGCCGGGTCGAGGCCGAGCTGCTGGGCCAGGCCGTGCCGGACCGCGGCGGCGTTCTGGGTGCCCTCGTGGACGACCAGGGTACCGCCGCGCCACTGGACGACGGCGCCGTTGAGCTCCATCGGGACCGCGTGCTGGGCGGCGTGCTCGTAGGTGCGGTCGATCCGGACCGGGCTCGCGTCGATCACGGCGTCGGCGTCGCCGACCTTGATGTCGGCGAGGAACGGCAGCGGGATCGCTTCTTCCTGCACGAGGGTGGTCACACCCTCGGCGTCGAGGTGGACGGCGACCGGTTCGGGCGCGTAGTCGGCGGTGACCAGCTCGGCGGCCTCGGTCGCGGCGACCGGCGTCTCCGCGACGACCAGGGCGATCGGCTGGCCGCGGTAGGCGACGCGGTCGTCGAGCAGCGGCTGGAGGCTCTGGAAGGAGAAACCGCCGCCCATGATGAAGCCCGGGCCGCGCAGCTCCTCCTCGTCGAACCGGGTCACCACGAGCAGGACACCGGGCACGGCTTCGGCCGCGGCGGTGTCCACCCGCGACACACGGCCGCGGCCGATCCGCGCCGGGACGAGGGCCGCGTGGGCCAGGCCGTCCGGGACGCGGTCGGTGCCGTAGGCGGCCCGGCCGGTGACCTTTTCGACGGCGTCGGCTCGGGGTGTCATCGGGTGGCCCTCTCTCCGGCCGTGCGCACGGCGTCGGCGACCGTGCGGATGCCCAGCTCGATCCGGAATCCGTTGTGGGTGCCGGGACGCGCCCCGGCGAAGGCGATTTCCCCGGCGTGCCGGGCGTTTTCGGCGGTCAGCGGGGTGCCGCGCAGCACGCGTTCGGCCTCGGTGGCCCGCCAGGGGCGCGTGGCGACCCCGCCGAGCGCGATCCGGCAGTCGCCGACGACGCCGTCCTCGACGGTCAGGGCGACCGCCGCCGAGGCGAGGGCGAAGGCGTAGGACTCGCGGTCGCGGATCTTGAGGTAGGTCGAGCCGCGGCCGGCGGGGGTCGCCGGGACGCGGATGCGGAGGATCAGCTCGCCGTCGTCGAGGGTGTGTTCCCGGGTCGGGTCCTCGGGTTCGACGTGCAGCTCGTGGAGCGGAACGGTGCGTTCGCCGTGCGGGCCGGCGACGTCGACGACCGCGTCGAAGGCCAGCAGCGCGATCGCCCAGTCGCCGGGGTAGGTGGCGATGCAGGTGTCGCTGGTGCCGAGCAGCGCGTGGGTGCGGTCGTGGCCATCACGGGCGGCACAGCCGCTGCCGGGTTCGCGCTTGTTGCAGGGGAACTCGGGCCCGCCGCGGAAGTAGCCGCACCGGGTGCGCTGCAATAGGTTCCCGCCGACGGTCGCCATGTTCCGCAGCTGCTGCGACGCGGCACGCCACAGCGACTCGGCCAGGGCGGGATAGCCGTCCCGGACGGCCGGGTGGTCGGCGACGTCGGCCATCCGGGCCCCGGCGCCGAAGACGAGTTCACGTTCGTTCGTCTCGATCGTCGCCAGCTCGGGCAGCCGGTGCACGTCGACGACGGCCGGCGGGGTTTCGATGCCGAGCTTCATCAGGTCGTACAGCGTGGTCCCGCCGGCGAGGACCTTGGTGCCGGGCACGGCGTCGCGAAGAGCGTCGACGGCGGCGCTCAGGGTGTCGGGCGCGAAGTAGGCGAAGGGACGCATCAGGCCTCCCCCGCAGCTTGCCGGACAGCGGCGACGATGCCGGCGTAGGCGCCGCAGCGGCACAGGTTGCCGCTGAGGTACTCGCGGATCTCGTCGTCGTCGCGCGTGTGGCCTTCGGCGATGCAGGCGAGGCCGGACATGATCTGGCCGGGAGTGCAGTAGCCGCACTGGAGAGCGTCGTGGTCGACGAAGGCCTGCTGCAGCGGGTGCAGGGCACCATCGGGCCCGGCCACGCCTTCGATGGTGGTGACGTCCTGCCCGGCGGCCTGCACGGCGGGCGTCAGGCAGGAGACCACGCGGCGGCCGGCGAGGTGGACCGTGCAGGCACCGCAGTGGCCCTGATCGCAGCCCTTCTTGGTCCCGGTCAGCCCGAGCCGCTCACGAAGGACGTCGAGCAGCGACTCCCGCGGATCGACCCGCAACCGCACGGCCTCGCCGTTGACAGTCGCCTCGACGCTGGTTTCTGAAGTGGACACCCGCCGACGCTAACCGGCACTTGCCCGGCCGCGCTTTCCCGTGATTGCTGCCCGGGACGCCGTTTATTGCGCCCGTCCCGGAAGGGACGACACGCGTACCCCGGCGGACGACACGCGTACTCAGCCGGACGACACGGCCCACGCCCGCACCGGAC
>NZ_JBSFNC010000105.1:0-31990 GCF_053586895.1 Amycolatopsis sp. NPDC003731
AGGTTGTTCCAGGCCTGGCCTTCGCCGCGGCGGTCGCCTACTTCGCGGTGGATGTTGATGGCCTGCTGGTGTGCGGTGATCGCTTCGTCGAACCGCCGCACCTCCTGCATTGCGAGCCCGAGGTTGTTCCACGCCTGGCCTTCGCCATGATCGTCGCCCAGCTCCCGGTAGATGTCGACGGCCCGTTGGTGCGCCGTGATCGCCTCGTCGAACCGCCGCGCCGCCCGCAACGCGAGCCCGAGGTTGTTCGACGCGACGGCCCGCCGCTGTGGGTCGGTGAGTGTGGTGGCTGCGAAAGAGGCGTGGGTGGCGACGGTGACCCAGTCATTGAGATGCCACCGCCATCTCAGATATCCCTTCAGACAAGCGGCAAGCCGGGTGGTGTGGTCGAGATAGCCGTTGTGGTAGGCGTGAGCGACGGCGGCGGTGAGGTTGGTGTGTTCGGCGTCGAACCAGTCCAAGGCATCCTGCCGGCCGACAAACCGGTCTCGAAGCGGCTGGCTGGGCAGAGCCCGTAAATAGTCATCGGCGGCGTCGGCAGTGGCGCAGTAGTACGACAGCAGACGGCTGATGGCCTGATCTGCGGCATCGGGAGCGAGGTGGCGCCGGGCGTAGAGGACGAGCAGGTCATGCAGCCGCCACCGGCCGGACGGGGTGTGCTGCAGTAGCGACGCCGCGCGCAGAGCCCGCAGCCGCGTCGCGGCCACCGCGGTGGGGATGTCGGCGATCGCGGCGGCGGTCTCGGTAGACACGTCTGGTCCTGGGTTGACCGTCAGCAACGTCAGCAACTCTGTCGCTTCCGGGGCGTGGGCCGCCAAGCGACAATAGGAGAAATCGATGACCGCGGCGACATCTCCGCCGGCGTAAGCCATGCCGTGCAGGCGGGTCTCGGCGTCAGCGAGCTGGTCGGTCAGCGCCGTGACGGTGAGAGCGGGTTCGTCAACGAGAATCGCCGCGACGATCCGCACCGCCAAGGGCAACCGCCCGCACAATCGGACCAGCCGCGCCACCGCCGTCGGGTCGGTGTCTGGACGCGAATCCTGCAGGTTGTCGGCGCGCAGCAGCCGGGTCAGCAGGTCAGCCGCTCCGGACTCGCTGAGAACGTCGAGGAAGACTCGGCGTGCGTCCGGTAGGTCCAGGACGTCGCGGGTTGTGACCAGCGCACGATGTGCGAGCTGACGGGGGAGCAGATCCTGCACCTGGGTCGAGTCGGCGGCGTTGTCCAGCACTAGCAACACCCGCGCGCCCGCCGTAGCGAGCTGATCGAGAACTCGGTGGTACAGGCCGGCCTGCTCGACTGATGTGCGAGGAATCTGGTCAGCGGGCACACCCAGCTCGCGTAGCAACGACGCATACACCTGCTCCGGCCGCACCGGCGGTTGGCCGGGAGCGTAGCCGTGGAGATCCATTAGCAGCGCCCCGCCGGGGAACCAGTCGCGGCTGGCGGCCAGCAGCGCGGCGTGCAAGGCCAGGGCGGTCTTGCCGATGCCCCCCATCCCGGCCACCGCCGACACCACAACTGCGCACCGTCCCGCATCCGGTCCAAACGCCGCAGGAGTTGGGGCGAGCAGGCCCAGCAGCTGGTCCACCTCGTCTTCACGGCCGACGAACAGGCCCGCGGCCCGGCCTGGACGCAACACCTCCACAAGCGCCGCCGGACCCGGCTCGGCTGCGGCAATCATGGTGAGCTGGTTGACCGCGCCGATCACAGTGCCGCCCGGGCCGGCATGGCCATGTCCGGTGATGGCGACAGGCGGGCTTGACGCCGTCGGGCAGGTGATTGCCGGGGCGGGCGGCGTCAGGCCCGGCCCGGCGTCTGAGGGTCCGGCGCCACCACCTTGGTCACCGACCCCACCGCACCGAACGCGTCTCCCGAGCCGGTAGACGTCGCAACGCCAGAGATGACCGTCCCACCGTGGGTCGCCACCACCTCGCCGTGACGTTCGGCCTCGGTAACGGCCGCGGCCAGCGCTGTCGCGAAATCCGCATCGTCGTGCTGCGCGGCGGTGACCGCCAGCTCAACCCGTTTGCGGGTCAGCTCCGACACCTCACCGGACGCGGCGACCTCCGCCTCCAGCTTCGCGACCGCCGAGTCGGTCCCGACCTTTCCCAGCACCAGCCCCAGCACCTTGGCGCGAGCTTTCGCCGCGACAGCGTCGACCACCTCATTCGCGACACCATCGAGCGTCTTGCCGGCCCGTCGGGCTTTGCCCGCGGCCCACGCGATCAACGCACCCAGCACGACCTCGAATCCCACCAGCCAGCTCCCCTCACGCAGCGCACCCAACCGGGCACCACAGTTTACAGTCGCTGCTGCCCGCTCGAGAGCAACACGACCAGGCATGGACACGTCGCCTCAGGATCCGGCCATCGACGTCTGGTGGGTACCGGCGTGTACCGCACCCCGGTCGCGCGGTTCGACCTCCGCGAGGTGCCCGTCGACCGTATCCTGGACCTGGTCGGGCAGGCCATGAGCACCACGACGTCGGCTCACCGCGGACTTGGCAGGTCACGATCGTACGGCTGCCGGCCGAGGTCACGTCCGTGCCACCGTGACCGGCCCTGGGGGCAGCGCCTCCGTTGTCCTGCCGTCTCGATGATCCGCGGCCGGCGCATCGAGCTCGACCGGGTCGCGGCCGTGCCCGGACCTCAGTTCCGTTTCACTCGAACGACGGGCTGTTGCCGCCGATGAGACGTGCTCCGTCGAGGTCGAGGTCGACGCGGACGAAGTAGGTCCCGGCAGCCTTCGGCAGGGGAACCCAGAGATCCACGGTCGTGGTGTCGTGATCCGTCGTCGGTTGCAAACGGTAGACGAGGTTGCTGTTCAGCCAATCGCCATGGAGGCGGGTCTTGCCTCCGTTCTGCCACATCGACCAGGTCAGCAGCAATGTCCGGCCGCGGAGTCCGCCCAGTTCGACGTCCACGCTGACGATGGCACCCACCGGTTCCTTCCGGGGCGTGGTGCGGGCGTTCTTGAGAATCTTGAGCACGTGTTCGACGGCGACGTCCGGAGTGACGGGATCACCTTCGGGGCTGACCGAGGTGGCGTTGAGCATCCTGAGCACCGGCAGGCATCTTTCCGCATCGCGGCCGTCATCGGGGCAGCGCAGAGAGATTTTCGGATCGGTCTCGGCGCGCCGGACGACTTCGCCGACCCGCGAATGCAGGTTGTCCTGATCCAGTCCGATCGGCAGCCGGAAGCTTCCGGGCGCAGGCGAAGTGACTTGGCTCGACGAGGCCGGGGAGGTCGTCGGGGTGGTGGGGTGGAGTGTGGCCACGCAGCCGGTGGGAACGGCATTGCCTGGGCAGGAGGATGACTTTGTCGAGGTCGAGGTGGTGGTGACCGTCGCCTTGGTGCCGGGCTTGGCCGTGCCGGGTCCCGGCGAGGTGACGCCGAAGGCCTTGGGGACGACCGTCGCCAGCCGCTGCTGGTACTCGCTGAGGGGGACTCCCGAGATGGCCCGGATGTCGGTGAACTTGGCAGTGTCCTCGACGTCGTGGGGGAGCCGGACCGACAGGATCGCCGTGAGGGCGGCGGCAACGGCTCCAAGGCTGACGATCGTCGCGGTGATGCGCTTCCACCAACGGCGAAGGAAACCGGGATGTGACGGGGCCGGCGGACTCGTGCGGCGGCGGCCGGTGGGTTCATCGTTTCGCTTGACCATGGTAAATCCCTGCAGATGTCGTTCACTTTGTAGTCGGTCCCGGAAGCCTTTCCGTGACGGGGGCCCGTGCTTTGCACCCGTACGGCGTACTGACGACTTGGGGAAATCACGATATCCGGCCATGTCGTGAAAAACATTGGCTATGCGTATTTGTGATCACTGCCGGGGTGGGGTGGTCGTAACGGTCGCGGAGAAACTGGCGACTTACCGATCTCTGGGACGGCAGGAGGAAAACATGCGACCGAAGAATTCACGGCGGCGAGCCGTCGTACTCCTGCTGGTTCCCGCGGTCCTGGCAAGCAGTGGCTGCAACCCGCTGCCACCGCCACCGCCCACGCCTCCCTCGACGTCAACGCCGACGTCGACCATCGTGGAGTCATCGACGCCGAGCACTGTGCCGCCTGCGACGGACAGAGCGTGTGTCGGTTCTTATCCGTACATTCTCCGGCTGGTGACCGAAAACTTTGCCGAGGCGCTGGCGCAGGCCGGTCTTGCGGTGTGCTCGGACATCGGCTTCCGCACGGTGAACGTCGTGAACAATTCGTCGACCGTCTGGATCGTCGACCGCCCCGAAGGGCTTGCGTCACCATCCGCGGCACTCCCGGTGCCCACCGACGTCAGCTTGTTCAGGGAAATCCGCGGCGCGGCTCCCGGGCTGGCCGTGGAACCCGGCCAGCACGCCGTCGTCGCGGCGGCACCCGAGCAACTGCACCTGCGTCTCGACAAATCCTCGACACTCGGCTGGCAGACGCTGACCCTGTTCAAGGACACGGCCGGTGAGAGCCGTCAAGGAAAGGTCGTCGACGCGCTCGCACGCCTCGGTGCGAAAGGTTCGCCGACTAGGAAAGTCCTGATCGACTGCGGTCGAGCAGGCTATGAGGCGGCCGGCTTTCTCGCGGATGACCCCGCTGCGCAATTGCGGGAGGAGCCGGCCGAGCTCCTGCGCCAGAGCCTCGGGCTGGCCGGGAAATTGGAGAAGTGCGGCAAGGCCGTGAAAGACATGGAGTTCCGGGCACCCGAGCTGAAGCTCGGCACGCTGGCGGAGCACGCGAAGCGCACGCCTTGGACAGGTTCGACCAACACACTGGCAAGGGCTGCTACACGAGCGATGACCGTGGTCACGAAGTTCTGACCGGCGGCTCGCGGGATGGTCGTCCCTTCCGCTGCCATGCGGTCGTCCGAGCGCGCACCGAGTCGGCGGTCGGATGGCACGTGTGTGCTTTTCTTCGGTGCGGAGGGACCGAACACGTCGGCCTCGATCGCCTCCGCCACGTCGGTGCCCGATCGCCGACTGGGGTGCCGACCCGGTTGCTCGCGCTCTTCGGCGTCGTCCTGCACGCCGGACTCATCGCCCAGGCCGGTTGGGGAGTGGAGACCAAAACAAGCGCAACTGGAGCGGCTTTCCCACTGATCACCAGGGAACTCAGGGTTCCCCGGCATCTGCCTCGCCGACAAGAAGGCCCTGAAGGACGATGCCGAGCGCCCTGGCGAGGCGCTCGTGCAGGTCGAAGGGGGCCGGTTCCCCGCGGATCCAGCGTAGGACCGTCGAGAAGTAGAAGGCGGCCAGCAGCTGGCGCGCCTGGTCGCCGTCGACGCCCGCCCTGAACTCCCCGCGTTACCGCCCTTGCTCGACGATCCTGGCGAGTTCGATTTCCAGGGACGGGTCCTGCAGGAGGTGCCCGTACCGCGCTGAGGCGTCCATCCGCACGGGGGTCTCCGCACGGGAGGCGATCGACACCGACGGCACCGAGCACACCTTCACCAAGCTCGATGTTCGGAGCATCGCTTCGACCTGAGAAAGGCGCCTATAACAGAGCGTGCGCATCGTCGGCGATGGGTGGTCCGTGGGTCAGGAAGTCGCGGAGGGCCGCGCGGCGGTCGGCGTCCGCCTCGACGAGGCAACCGGTTTCGGTGAGCGCGTGCTCCCAGCCTGCGTCGTCAGCTGCCGCGGCAGTTTCGAGCTCGCACAGGACCGCCGACTGGTTCTTAGTCAGCGTAGAGAGCAGGTCAGGCCAGCGGATCGCCAGCACGGCGAGCTTGGCGAGTTCGGGGCCGTCGGGTCCACCCCGGCGACGGACGGTGAGGAACGAGTAGAACCGGAACAGGTTGACATAACGCTTGATTTCGCGGGGGTTGGCTGACCGCAGCCCAGGCAGTGCTGCCTCGAGCGCGGTGAACGCGGTGGCATCGGTATAAGCGTCGCTGTGTAGCTGCAAGTACACGCGGTCGGCTGCGATCTCGACCAGCTCGGTGATCCGTGCGAGGTCGATGGGGTACGAGATCAAGCCATGGGGATCGAGCACCGCGGAGACGGAGCGGAGATGCGACTCGACGCCGCCGACGATCGCGGGCATGGTCGCGAGCGTGGGCTTGAAGGCGCGGATCTGGGCTTCCGCCCACTCGACTGCCAGCTCGGCCGGAACATCTGTCGGAGTGGGTACCGGCCCTCCGGGCGTGGGTTTCGTGCCGGCCCCCAGTGCGATGCCGGGCTCTACCGGCGTGACCGGTGGAGCGGCCCCCGGGGCAGGCTCATCGGCAGTTGCACGATGGAATCGCCAGCCCAGCGTGCCCTCCGTGCCCGGGAGCTTCTCTATCAGCTCCGCGTAGGCGACCTCGACGTGCGCGGCCACCACGTCGGGCTCGATGGCCAGCACGAACACGCAGTTCTCGAACTCCCCGGCGAGGAACAGGTTGATCGCCTCGATGACCTGCGCGACGACGCCCGGCGAACAACGGTCCAGGTCGTCGATGAACACCACCAGCGGTCGTTCCGGGGTGGCCACCAACCGCAGCACCCGGGGCATGTCGGCCTGCACGACGTGCAGGAACCCGGCCTTGCCGGTGTACGTGAGGTCCGAGAACGCCGCGTCGGCCACGCCTTTGGCGTCTGTGCCCACTGCCCCGGCAGTCGGTCCGGATAGCAACCGGGTGAACGCGGTGATCGCCCGTTGTCCGCGCCCCACCACGTATCCGAACACCGAGCCGACGGTGACCACGCCGGCCCCACCGGCCAGCACCCACCGCGCGAGTTCGGTGCCTAGCCCGACCGCCCACACCACCCCGGCGGCCACCGCCGCGACGACGAATGCGGCCAGCCACGGCGCTACGCGTTCCAGCACCAGCCGGTGTATCCGGCGACGCACCGCGAGCCGATCCACCCGCGCCAGGTTCAGCTGTAGCCAGAACCGTTCCCGGTCGCCTGGCCGAAGTCGGTCGGTGACTTGGGTGACGATGGCGTCGGCGAGTCCGGCCCACACCTGTTCGGTGCTCTGGTACATCCAGGGGTTGAACCACACGGTGGCCCGCCAGGCCGCCGACGGTGCCGCCACCTCCGGCGCCGGTGTGGCTGCGCCGATCTCCTCGCCGGCCGGTGCGGAGGCGTGCTGGAGCAGTTCGTCGTTGCTCACGCCGCGGTCGGGCGTCGCCTGCCTACGCCACCACCGGCGTTTCGCCAGCGTCGCGCGCGAGTGCTGAGTGAGTTCAATCCGGCGGGGACGATCTGCCTCGGGCGGGTCCAGCTGAGCTCTGATCATCCGCATCAGCGACGTCTTGCCCGCGCCGCACTGCCCGGTCACGCCGATCGTCAAGGGTGGCACGGAGTCACGGTGCTTGATGAACGCAGCCACCGCATCCGCGTGCAAGCGGTAATCCAGCCGGTCCTCGACGGTCCAGAAGTCTCGGGACAGCTGCGGGCGGGGCGCTATCCCCGCTCTCACGGCGCGCTCCGCCCGTAACGCGGACCGCAGCTGCTCGACCACGTCCCCGCTTTCCTCGGAAGCCAGCCGTTGCCGCGCGGCCGAGTGCACTTCCGATGTTCGGAAGACCAGTCCGTCGTCCGTGGTCCAGTTCAGCCACATGCTTTTTCGCAGTTGCAGCCATGCTTGCTCGACCGCAGGCAGAATCACCCCTGGCAGGAGGACACGGGCGAAATCCAGGTCGAGTGCTTCGTCCGCGGTCAGCAAGGCGGTGCGCCGCAGCAGCTTCCGGGCGGTGTCCTTGAGGCTGTCGTAGTCATCGGCAAGAGCGGCAAAGAGGGCGATGTTGCGCGCGAGTGCGATATCGCTCGGCGCGTTCCCGGTGCCGGCGAAACCGGTCAGCGCTTTCAGAGACAACAGTTCACCTTCGCCCGGCATGCCCTCGCGCATCCGCTGGATGATCTGGGCGAGCGTCGAGGTGTCGATGACCAAGACCCCGGGCAGTGTATTCGTACTTGCGGCGATGTAGCGCGCATCTTGGATGAGGACCCGGGTTCCGGCGCGGCTGCCGCGGACCACGTTCTCGGCCCGCTGGTTCACGGAGATCGAATCGCTGTCGGAATAGACCAGGAACGTGTCCGTGGCCTGAACGCTTGCCTTTGCCAAGCTGGAGACAGCCTCGCTCAGCTGCGGATCAGCGGGCAGTATGAGGCATCTGTCCGAGTCGAACGCGGGACCCAGCTGCGAGTCGGTGAGGACCGCGGCCAGCTCGGTGCTCAAGGGGCCGATCAGCACGGTATTGGAGGCGTCTCGATCGGGCAGCCGCATGGACACACGATAGTCGGGATGAGTTTCCGCCTTCAGCCGCGCATTGAGGCCCCGAGGAGGTCGGCGGGTGAGCGGGTGCCGCACTACAACGTCACGAACCTCGATTCGACCGTCCTGCTGCAAGGTGGCGTCTCGTCAACGCGGGGTCGCTGGCCGGAGCTTTGTTCGCATGTCGGGCCCTGACGATCCGCTGAAGTGATCCCGGACGGCGCCAGGGTGGCTGTCCCAAATTTGTCAACCTCCGTCGTCTTCGCCGGGCGTCGCGATACTGACCTGGACCGGTCGGGAGGCCGTCAGGCGGTCCCTGGTTAGACATGGTCACCCTCGTGCACCTTTAGTCCTGATCGTCCGGGCTTGCAGCTATGCCGCCAGGCGGTTCTCCGGCAGCGGCCGCGAGATCAAGTGACTCTGGGCGACGTCACAGCGATCGGCGCGAGCTGGTCGCGAGCCACGTGGGCCGGTCGATCGTCGAGCCGGGCACTCGCTCGGGCTGACGGTGGGGCCGGAGGCGTCGAGGAGGACCGCGAGGTCGCCAAGGTCGGTCTTGGGACAGTGCCCCGCCCGGCAGGCTGCACCGGAACGGACTGGCGGCTCAGGTGGCGGGAGTCAGTGCAGCGCGCTCAACTGGCGATCAGGAGGACATGAGCCTGCCAGTGCGGGCTGTGGTTGCGTCGTCTCCGGGGCGCAGTAGGGTGCCGGGTGGGCACGTTCCGTCATGATGGCGGGACCTGGAGTAGGGGGATGGATGCGTCGCTTCGTGATGCGGTCATGACGGCACCCAGGCGGGATGTGCGGTTGATGCAGCAGCAGGCCAGCGAGCTGGACGCCCGGCTTGCTGTCGCCCGGCACACCGCCGGCTCGGGCGACCGGCTGGTCACCGCTGTGGTCACGGGCCAGGGAAAGCTGCTCGACCTGCGGATCGAGGACCGGGCGCTGCATGGCGCGCACGTGCAGAAGCTCGGCCTGAGCATTGTCGAAGCTGTCCGAGCCGCCCGCGCCGCGGCCAACGCCTCAGCACTCCCGCAGCTGAACGCCCTGTTCGGCAAGCAACCGCCACCGCCCACACCTCCGCGCCCACTGGTCGCTGCGGTGCCGGCCCGGCGCGAGACTACGCCGGACGACGAGGACAACTTCGAAGAGCTGGACTTCCTGACCGACGAGCCGGAGCCAGGAGGTCAACGCTGGTGACAAGCGAAGAGCAGCTGTACCACCTGGCGAAGGAAATCGACGCGCGCGTGGCCGCGGTGGAGCAGGCAGCCCAGGCCGGTGAGGCCCTGCCGCTGGTGCTGGACATCGGCGCGGGCCTCGGCACCGTGACCGTGGACGGCCTGGGCAGCCTGGTGTCGGTGGACCTCGCCCGCGATGCGGTCGCCGGGCACACCGGCGCCAGCCTTGCCGGGCACGTCCTGCGCGCGGTCGCCGGCGCCGAATCGGCCGCCGCCGCGCGCCGCAAGGCCATGATTGACGATGCGGCGCGGGAGGTCCGATGAACGACGGCAACTTCACCAACCCGTTCGGCACCGCCGCGGCCGGCTCGGGTTTCGAGGTCTACCCGCAGGCCTTGCGCGCGGCCACCGACGACGTGTTCGCCGCCCGCGACAAGGTGCTCAAGTTCGGCCAGGAGGACTTGGCACAGGTGGTCCTGCGCGATGACGACGTGGGCATGCTGGGCGCTCGGGCCGGTGTCGTCGAGAAGTTCACCGAAGCGATCGCCCACATCCGCGACAAGACCGGCAAAGGTGCGATGCAGCTGGGGCAGTTCGGCGAAGCGCTGGACAAGGCGGCCGACTACTACGAGACCCAGGACGAAGCGGACTTCCAGCGTCTGCGCGACCTGGAGAAGGGCATGGGCTGACCCGTGAGCGCACCGACCGCCCCGCCAACACCCGCGGCGCCGCAGCCCTATCCCGACGAAGCCGACGGGAAGATCCGCAAGATCGCCGAGCTGCTCGGCCGCGGCGACATCATCCAACTGCTCGACGACGTCCGCAACAAACTGCTCGGCAACGCGTTCCAGGTCCAGGACATGGCCACGGAGTTCGCGAAGAACCACACCCTCGCCGACGCCGGCGACGACATCGACAACGCCGTCCAGGCGGTGGCCGGCACCTGGAGCGGGCGCGCCGCCGCCCAGTTCAACACCTACGCCG
This sequence comes from Amycolatopsis sp. NPDC003731, assembly GCF_053586895.1. NCBI lineage: Bacteria > Bacillati > Actinomycetota > Actinomycetes > Pseudonocardiales > Pseudonocardiaceae > Amycolatopsis > Amycolatopsis sp. NPDC003731. Next base: position 10,339 of record NZ_JBSFNC010000105.1, read on the forward strand.
ACCACGTCGGGAAAGCGCTCGGCGATCAGCAGGATGTCGTCGGCAGCATGTCCGGCATCCTCTCCGGCATCGCCGGCTGCATCATCGAGACCTACAGCAAAGCCATTGAGTTCATCGGCACCTGCGCCGTCGAGCTCGGCAAGCTCGGCTACAAGACGATCGTCGCGATCGCGACCGCCGCGATTCCCATCGTCGATGTCTTCACCTCTAAGGAGGTCGTCGACGCGGTCGTGGACGCGTTCGCCAACCTCGTCACCGCCATCAACGGGCTGTTCGCCCAGGCCGTCACCACCCTCGGTGACTTCCGTGCGCAAGCCATCGCCATTGTGCAGGGCGACACCGACTTCCCCGACCTGCCCCCGATGCCCACCAACTCCGGAATGGACAACGAGAAGCAATGGCGCATCGACCCGTCAGCGGCTCCCGCATGAGGACACGAGTGCTCGGTTGTGCCGCCCTGGTGTCGGTGAGCCTGCTCGCCGGGTGCGGCCCGTCCACACCCGAGCGCGTGCTGACCCAGCCACCAGCCCCCGCGCAGACCGGTGCGCCGCTGCCGCTGAACCAGGTCGACAAGCCCCTCCACCTGGGCAAGTTCGAAACCGACCCGTGCAGCCTGCTCACCAAAGAGCAGGTAGCCGCCGTCGTCGCCGATCCACCCGCCGACGTGAGCGTGTTCCGGAAGACCACCGCGCCCCTCTACGGCTGCTCCTGGGCCACACCTCTCGGCACAAACGCCACCGCCTCGAAACCAGCCAAAAACCCGCGCACCCTGACCGAGCTGGCGGAGTCGCCGGCGCGGAAAGGCGACCTGTTCGAGCCGTGGACCGAAACCTCGATCGACGGCCTGCCCACCATCGTCTACCACCAACGCGGCAGCACCGACGACTGCTCGGTCGCCGTCCAAGTCACCGACCAGCAGATGCTCACCTTCCAGATCACCGGCAAGGACCTGCCCCACAACTACTGGGCCGACGACCGCTGCGGCGGAGTCGCCAAAATGGCCGAAGCCGTCATCATCAACCTTCGCGAGAACTAGACAGCCGCCGACCTTCTCAAGGTAGGCCACGCCGATCGGGTGCGTGCGTGGCACACCCCACTCGCGGTCCTCACCGGCCGCCGCTGGAACCTCGCGGTCATACCGCGCACCGTGCTGGCCAAGCTCGAAGATCGCCACCCCGACGGCATCGAGCGCGGCGCGCGACCTTGAGCTGCGCGCGACGAACCGCCGGTGGAGCGGTCTCACCGACGACGGCTTCGGCCACCTGGAGTTTCGCGACGTCGCCCTGACCAGCCGCGGCCGCGGCGCAGCAGTCTGCCCGCGCACCGCCGCGCTGCGGCTTCCAGGACCCGGCGGTGCTGTTGCCGCCAGTGGGGAGCCAGTCGGCCGTGGGCTGCGCGCGGTTACCGGATAAACCGCACGTCGCAGCGGCACGTGGGCGGCCCGAGGCGGTCGCGAGGCGCTCGATGATCAGCGACGCCGTCCGTTCGGGCGGGCGGGCGAATTCGGTGCTCTGATCCCCCCGTCCGGCCGACCCCTAAGACGACCGAGATGTGCTTGTGTGGCCGCGGGCTCACCCTGGACCTCTGCGACAAGCTCGCCCCTTCAGCCCAGCGCTACCGCTGCATGGCTGGCTGTGTGAGGTGTGCCGCGAGCACGTAGGCTGCAAACCCACGGCCCGGCGCCTCGCCGTGTGGGGCACAACTCGACGTCACGGTCCGGCACGGCCCCGGCGCGGCGTCGGGCACCGGGCTCGTCCTGATCGCTCACTCGCCCGTGTAGGGACGCTGGCCGGTCGCATCGAACTGCATCTGGACGGCACCGAGGTGGGCGCCGCGACGGCGAGCCTCTGCGAGAGGTGCCGGACGGCCGCCCTCGTGTACGTCCACGTCGCCGCCGGGTGTCGGCGCCTCGGCTTCGGCCGCACGCTCGTAGCGGCCGCGGTGGCCCGGGCACCGTCATATCGGTGGACAGCGCCGCTCCCGGACGGTCCGGTGGCGCAGTCGTTTCGTGCCCGGATCGCCATGTGCCGAGCTGGACGCCCTGCGTCCAAGCAGGTGCGACTTGTGGAGAACGCTGAGTGTGTGCGTTGCTGGGACGACGTTTATCGAACGTGTGTTCTACCATTTGCTAGGTTATTGGCGTAGGAGACCGAGAAGTCAGGAGGCCTTGTGGCGTGGTTGGTGCGCGAGCGATCCAGCGGCCGCGAGTGGCGGGTGGGCAATAGCGACCTCGCGTGGGACATCGGGGGTTACGACACCGGCCGTTTTGAGCTTCACGTCCTGGACGAGAAGGTCGTCGGCGCGCCGGACGTCAAGCCTGACCCGATTTCCACCGGAGGAGCGCGGCCTCGACCCGCTGGAGTTGACGCTTCGGCATGATCCAACGGCCTCGGCGAGTGTGCTGACACGATGATCGACTCGTCAGAGGACGTACTCGCGCGCGAGGTGCTGGCATGAGCGAGGGATGGCACGACCGTCGTCATGACGTGGAACCAGTCAGTAGCTGACACGCGTGATGCCCGGCGTCGGGCGTGAGGTCGAGTTGCGGGTCTGCTGCCTAAGCCTTGCGACGGTGTTCGACGAGCCAGGCGGCGACCTGGTGGAGTTTCAGGTTGGTTTGCTGGGAGGACTCGACGAGCATCCGGAACGCGTCGGCCGGGCCGAGGTCGTGGCGTTCCATGAGGATGCCTTTGGCCATGCCGATGACATCGTGGCTTTCGACGGCGGTGTACAGCTGGGCTTCGGTCTGCGCGCCGGCGAGGGCGATGGCGGCGTGGGTGGCGAAGAGGGTGCCGTCGGCTTCGGTGCGGTCGCTGAAGGCGTTGCGGGCGCGGGCGTAGAGGTTCAGGGCGCCGAGGGTGGTGTCGGTGACGAACAGGCGGTAGGACAGCAGCGAGCGGATCCCGGTGCGGGCGGCCTCGGGCGAGAAGTCCGGCCAGCGGGCCTCTTGGGTGAGGTCGCCGGTCCGGTACACCTGGTGGTCGGCGATGGCGTCCAGGCCGGGGCCCTGGCGGGTGCGTTGCTGGATTTCGTCGAGGGTCGCGACGACCTGGTCGGTCGAAGTGACGGTGCGGACCCCGCCGCCCTTTTCGATCAGGGAGATACCGGCGTATTCGGCGCCGTCGACGTGGTCGACGGCGGCCTTGACGATCGCGGCGAGGGTGGAGTCGACGTCCGGCTCGGCCTGCAGCGTCCGCGCTATGGCGCTGAGCGCGCCGCTCAGATCCGGGGTCGCGTAGCCCTTGTCAGTCATGCCCATCCCTCCCGCACTGACCTGCACGCAAGCGTATCGGGACCGGCGGATCGCCGACCGTGGCTCGGGTGCCCTTCGCTGTTACCGGTCGCGCGCGAGCACTGCTGCGCCCGATCGACGTGCTCGGCTTGGAGCACGTTCTGCCCGTGCACCGCAGCGTGGCCGATGCTCTGAGTTGGGTGGCTGCTGTCAGCTCACCTGATCAGCCCGGACACCTCCGGTAGCGCATCCGGCCTCGGCGAGCTGGCGATGGGGCCCTGCTCACCTGCAGGGCGGCAGTCTGCTGAGCCAGACCCTGCGCACCGCCGAGTCGATGCGGACGTCGATGAAGGCCGCGCTGGCCTACGGCCGGTCTTTTGCCGCATGACCATCAGGACCGAGGGAGCCACGAGGCGGTCAACAGCGGTCCGGCCGCTCAGCTGCCACGAAATCAGCTTCTAGGAAGACGAGGAGAAGTCTCGCCCGCTGCGATCGTCGACGAGCGGCGTCGGTGCCATGCCCTCGCCTGCCGGGAGTCAGGCTGCCGACGCAGCCGGTTGACCTGCGGACACTTGGGCCCGGTCGCTGTTGTGGCAGATGCAACTTCGCTCGCTCTCGACTTGACAGCGGCTACGCCGTCTCGCAGTATCCGAACAGGTGTTCGATGGGTTCGGGTTCGCTCGCGGCTTCCCCTCGTGGGCGTCTCCGGTGCGTGTTCGTGGTGCTGGAGGTGCGTGGTGGCGGTGCCGGAGACGGTGGCCGGGCTCGCGGCGATCCCGGGCGTCCGCACGGCCGCGCAACTCGGCAAGCCAACGCTCGAGACCGGGTTCCTCCCGGTGGCGCCGGCCCTCGCCGGATTGGTGCCGGGCGGATTGCGGCGTGGCAGTGCTGTGGCCGTCCGGGGCTCGACGGCGTTGGTCTTGGCGTTGCTGGCTGAGGCGACGCGGGAGGGGTCGTGGGCTGCGATCGCCGGGATGCCGGCCGTCGGGGTGGCGGCGGCCGCCGAGCTGGGCGTGGATTTGGACCGGCTCGCGCTGGTGCCGGAGCCGGGAGCCGAGCTGGCCGCGGTCGTGTCAGCGTTGATCGACGGGTTCGACCTCGTTGTGCTCGGCCCGGCGGCCGCCCGCGGCGTCCAGCCGCAGCTCGCGCGGCGGCTGGCCGGGCGTACCCGCAATCGCGGCGGGGTCCTGCTCACCACCGGCCCGTGGCCGGGCGCTGACCTGGAGCTCCGCGTCTCGAGACGCCGGTGGCGCGGCCTCGCCGACGACGGCTTCGGTCATCTGGCAAGGCGGGAGGTCGTCGCGACCCGCCGTGGCCGTGGGGCCGCGGCCCGTCCGCGCGCCGTTTCGCTGCAACTGCCGGGTGCTGGCGGTGCCGTTGCTGCCGTGGACGCGACCGCCGACCGCCGGCTGTCGGAGGCCGCTGGATGATGTGCATATCGGAGCGTCGACGCACGAGCTGGTCGAGACTGTTGCGTGATGCCTGGTGATCGACCAATCCAGCGGCCCGGCCCGGTCAGGTGCGCGCGGTGAGTTCGGCGGGCTGATTCCGGTCCGACCGGCGACCAGCAACGTCGTCACCTGCCTGCGTGGCCACCGGCTCGATCTGGACCTCTACGGCAAGCTCAAGCCCTACAGTCACCGCTACCGGCTGCATGGCACGCTGTGCGAGGTCTGCCGCGCGCATGAAGGCTGCGAGCCTGAGGCCCGGCGCCTCGCCGAGTGGGCATACCTCGACGTCACCGTTCAGCACGCGCCCGAGACGGCCCCAGGAGAGGGACTCGCCCTGGTCGCCCGTCCACCGGCTGGGGGGATGCTGGCCGGTCGGATCGAACTCCAGCTCGACGGCGCCGAGGTCGGCGCGGTCACTGCCAGCCTGTGCGCGAGTTGTCGAACGGCCACCCTCGACTATGTCCACGTCGCTGTCGAGTACCGGCGTCTCGGGTTCGGCCGCACGCTGGTCGCGGCCGCGGTGGCTCGTGCCGCCGCCTATCGGTGGACGGCGCCGCTGCCCGACGGCCCCGTGGCGCAGTCGTTCCGTGCCCGGATCGCCATGCGCCGACCCGGGCCACCCTGTCATCACCTGTGACGGGTGAGATCAGAGGTCGAGCCTGAACCGAGCCCATGATCGGGCGGCCGCGGTCAGAGCGGCGCGGTGGGCCAGCGGCTGATGGCGCTCGAGGTACTCCCAGATACCCCAAATCGCAACCGCGAAAGCCGTCTTGGTCTCGGCGGGGATTTGTTGCCAGGACGGAAGCTGCTCCGCCCAGGCCTCCGCCGCTGCAGGATCGTGGCCGGCCTCGATGAGCCGGGTGATGAGGAAAGCCGGATCGACTGCCGGGTCGGCGTTTCATGACCAGGCCCAGTCGACAATCTGAACCGTTGCGTCGTTGCTGAGCAGGTTCAAGGCGTGCAGGTCGGTGTGGGCAAGCGTGTTTCCCGAGACGTGCTCGACCGCGGTGGCCTCCAGCTCGTCAGCTCGTCGAGGTGGTCGCAGGCCCATGGATCGAGATCGGGAGTGTCCTTGGCGAGTCGTCGCCAGGCAGCCAGTCTCGCCCACTGCTCGGCCAGGGACGGCGCGTCGACGGACACCGTGCTCAGGCCCGCTGCAATCGCCGTGACGACATCCCGCACCGGATCCAGGTCGGCCGATTTAGGGAAGAGGTCGACGTGATGGCCGGGAAAGTGCTCGAAGCCAAGCAGAAGCCAGCCGTCAGCCTCCGTGCGCCACAGCGGCCGAGGAGCGACCTCGGGCGGGAGGAACGGGTTGACCGCAGCTTCGTGTGCACTCACGCATCCGCGGCGCCCACGACCCCTCCCGACACCGCCAGCTCACCGGCCGCAGCGGCGATGACGTTCTCGTCCTGCTCTACAATCTCACCGATTGGTCCACCGTGATCCACCTGGTCAGACAACTCTCCGACTGGCTGCGCGACCCCCATCCACATCGACGCGCACCAGATCCAGCTGCGCCCCCGGATCGGCATCGCCGAAGCCCGGCCCGCCGACACCCTCGACGATCTGCTGCGCCGCACCCGCCGCGGCCTGCACGACAGCGCCGACGTCCGCGCCCCCTGGATACACGCCGACCCCCACACCCCGTCATCCGGTGAGGACTACCATCACCGCGTCGAGCTGCTCGCCGAGCTGACCAGCGCGCTCGACACCGGCGCCTGCAACTGGACTATCACCCATCCGAACCCCGGCCGGAGTACTCATCGCTGTCCGTCCCCACCCGTACTGGGTCAGCCCCAACGGATTCCGCCGCGACCTGGACGCCATCACCGACCTGGCCGACCACACCGGCCTGCTTGCCGCCGCCCTCCCGCACATCCTCACCACCGCCGCCCAGCACGCCCGCCAGCTGGCCCGCCGGCCCTGTCCCCGCGCCGGCGATCCTGCTCAGCCTGCCGGGCAGCACCGTCCACGACGACGTCCTGTTGGACACCCTCACCGCACGCGCGGCCGACAGCGGCCTCGCCCCCGGGCGGCTGCAGCTGGCCATCCCCGCTCACGCCCTCACCGGCGAACCCACGGTGCTGCGGCGGTTGCGCGAAATCCCGGCCGGCGCCAACGGCATCCACCTGGCGCTCACCGACGTCCTGGACGACCACGTCCCGATCCAGGAGTTCACCACCGTGCCGTGGACGACGATCAGCCTCAACGCCGCCACGGTCACCGCCCTCACCAACACCCTGGCCGGCGCCACGCCACTGATCGCCGCCCTGACCACCATCCGCGCATTTGGCGCCCAGGCCCTCACCGACACCGCGGCCGGGCAGCCACCACATCGCGGCTTCGACCTCTACCACGCTCGCGAGGCCGTCACCGCCGACGCGGTACACGCGCTGCTTTCCGCGCCGAGAACCCCCCCGCGAGGGCAAACTGAAGTAAATTGACCAGACAGTGCTCCATCGCTGCAGCTCAGCAAGTGTGCTTCCCGCAAACGCGGGGATGATCCGGCGCATCTGTCACGCATCGAGACCGGCCTCGTGGTGCTCATTGACGAGTATGGCGCAGAACGTCGTGACAACGTCCAGGCAGCGATCGCGGCTGAACGCCGGCGGTTCGACGATGCCGATGTCCGCAGCTTCCTGCCCGTATGGTCGAGCGCTCGGTCAGAGACCGTATCGAACAAGCCTGATCCCGCCGCATTCCGTCACTTGCGGGCCCTCAAAACCGTAAAGTCGTCACGTCCGGCCGGGTGTTCGTCGAAGCTCTCCTCGGTTCGTCGGGGTGCCGGAGAACGATCGAGTTCCAGTCTTGCCGGGGAGCAGTTGCGGCGAGTCGAGGATGGCCGCGGCCCGGACGCACCAGCTGCCGACGCGGTCGCGGCTCGGGTGGACTCACGCTCCGCCGCGCGTCGACGGCTTGTCCTTGGCGAGCAAGTCGAGCTGACCGTGACGTCGGCGCGGCGCCGGTTTTCGGGTGGCGAGGGCGGCAAGGTCAAAGGCTCGGCAGAGACCGACTTCCGTCCTGAAGGCGAAGATTTACAAGCAGGGCGACATGACGAAGGGGCGTTCAACTGCTTGAACCAGTGGGCGAGGTGGCCACCCGCTACGACAAGTACGCGCTGATCGCCCTCGGTGGTGTCCTGCTCGCCGAAACCATCACTATTTATCGCACCACTTCCGGAATTAGTAGACGCAACCTAGGCGCCAACGCATACGAAGCCGGCCCAGTAGTAGGGGTGCGACCATCCCGGCAGGCCGCGGACATGGGCCTGCGCCCTCGACAACGCCTCGGCCGGCGGCAGGTGGTCCTGGAAGAGAAACCCGTAGAACGCGGCCATCAACGGAACCGTTCCCATGTCCTCGATGGCCCACAGTGAATTGACCACCGCGGCCGCCCCGGCGGTCAGGAACGCGTTCGTCAGCCCGATGAACTCGTTCGGCGTGCGCTCGCTCTCGACAATTCCTGTTTCGCACGCCGACAGGGTTACCAGTCGAACCGAATCCAACGGCAGTTGCTCGATGATCGCTGGGGTCAGCAGATCACCATTGGCCAACAGCAGACCAGACTTATGTGGGTCTTGCCAGTCGAATCGCGCGTGACAGGCGAAATGTAGGTAACCGCATCCGTCTGCCAGTTCGCCACGCAGAGCGGCCAGAGAGGCCTGTTCACCCTGCAACGCGGTCGCGCTGGGAGACACATTCGCTATCTCCGCCCACTCGGCGTGAGTGCCCGGCAGATCTCCGGTTGGATCCACGAGCGCCTGGAGTTTCTGTGAATGAGTACGGCTCCGCACATGCCTTGCACTCGCAGCCAGGGCGCGCAGATTGGGCGCGAAGGAGACGGTGTAGTCGTCAGCGAAGTACCTCGGCTTCCCGTCAGCGATGAAGCCCGCTGCGGCCAGGGGAAGTAGGCTGAGCCATTGCCCGGGCAGTACAACAACATTGGCGCCTGGCCGTATGCCTATGTCGGAAAGGTGCTTCTGAACGGGGCCCATGAGCAGCGCCCAGGCCAGCCTGCACGTGTCGATCAACGTCGTCAGCCACTCGGTGCCATTTTCGCGCTTACGCAGCCACCTTGAGTAGGCGGGGAACCAGCCCGGCCGCAGTTGGGAACCGAAGAACATCATCGTTGAAATCTGTCTGGTGAAGCCCGGCATCGGTACGTGCGAGAGGACTGGTGAACCGTCCTTCCAGGTGACGACGAACACGACGCCACCGTGGTCGGTGATGAGTGGCAGGACAAGGGCACCGGCGTCTGATAGGTCCCGCCACGGGATCTCGACCAGCGGAGGTGGCTGGTATCTATCCGAGACCTGCGCCACCCGGTCCATCCGCAACCTCGCCTTGCCGTTCTCCAGGCGCAGAAGTGCCTCGTCCAGCCGGCCCATTTTATACAGGCAATAAGCGAGTTTCTCGTACGCATCCGTCGTTTGCTCGATCTCAGCGAGCATTCCGGTGGCGTTTACGGTCATGCCCTCGGTGAACGCGCCCACATCGGTTACGCTGGACAGCAGGGCGCTGCATTCCGTCCAATTCTCTTCCTCGAAGTAGACCTCGGCCAGAATGTTGAGCGTGGCGATCTCGAAATACGGCAAAGTGTCGGCGAAGGCGTCGGACGCGGCTCGCAGGTGGTCATAGGCCAGTGCCAGTTTTGTCCGGTCGAGGCGACCGTATCTGAGATATGCGCCGCCAAGAGCGACATGGGCGGTCGCCCAGTCAAGCGGCATCTCCGTGCGGCTGACGGCTTCCAGCCCTTTGTTGATGTGATGCAGGCACAGTTCGTACGCGGCCTGCTGCGCTCCCGGCCTGACCAGCCCGTACAGTTGGGCCAGGCAGAGCCTCGCGTACAGCAGTAATGAACTGTTGGGCAGCGCCTCCAGTGCCGCTATTGCCCGCCTACTGGCCCGAATTCCTTCTCGTCGAACGCCTTCATTGCTGTCCGGAGTCAAGAGAATTGCCTGTGCGAGGTGCAAGTTGGCCTTGGCCCACGTCGGCGTCCCGATTTCGTCGGGAGATATCTTGAGAACTTCGCGGCAGTATTCCTGCGCCTTGCGCAGATTTTCGAGGCGAAACCCGTCGGGTCTCGCGGTGAACGCTTCCGCCAGGGTCACCGCAGCGCCCGCGGCGCGGGCTGAAAGCGAATTGTCGACCGCGATGTCGTAGGAACTGCGGGCAAGCCCAATGGCTCGCCGTGAGTTCTCCGGCCGGTCTCCCCTCGCCCGCATGACGTAGGCGCGGGCGAGGAGTGTCCGGGCCTCGCACTGCCGTGACGGATCAACGTACGAATCGAAGATTTGTACCGCCTGGTGACCGTATATGATGGCTTCTTCGCCGAAAAACGCCCCGTTTTCGAGGGACGGGAACTGGGCGAGGATGTCGACCAGATAAATATTCATTACGCCCCAGTAGACGGGCGCCATTTCGCGGTCGATTGACATCATGTGCTGCCTGAGCACCTCGACCTGGAAGAGCGCGTCCTCGGGCTTCGTAAGATCCGTGTGCCCCTTATCCTTGAAGTACCTGAACGGGTTGCGGACGATTGGCGTGAACGTGGGCGGGAGCTCGACGCTGAACGTTTCGTCGATGCCGTATCTAATGCAGGACTCCAGTTTTTCCCTGCCGACTGCTATCCAAGTACGCTGTTGCGTACCGCTTGCTTGGGAGCGTTCGCTGGCGGCAAGCAGTGCGCAGGTTTCGCCTGTCAGGATCAGTTCACGGTGCTTCATGACGGCGGCATGTCGACGATCCCAGGTCGGGGCGTACAGGTATTCGTTCAAGGCAAGATGTACCGCTTCGTCCTTGGTCAGATATGACGGTCCGCGATCGTTGGGCGGCCCTATCGCGCTGGTCATTCTCGCTGTTTTAGGGAAGGCCGAGTCGAGGCCGCCGGTCCGAGCGGTTTCCAAGGAGTCGATGAGCTGGTTGTATGCGCGCCGGGTGCTGTCGTTCTCGGCCGTGTCGCGCATCGCGGCAAATACGCCGATGCCTGGCCCGTCTAGCAAGATGTCGGGGAACGCCGCGACGATCCGGCGCCTGATCCAGGGCGATGCCGTCGTCAGCAAGGTCAAGCACACGTCAGCGGCGACATTTACCTCGGACCGCCCCCACGCGGTGTCCAACTCCTCCTCGCGACCGTCGTACCGGGGAAATCCTTCCTGTTCGATGGTCAGTCGCTCACCTCGGTAGCCGTCGTTACGAAAATAGTCCACGAATATCCGAAGTCGCTCGACGTAGCGGCTGACGGCCGAGCCGGGCGGCCTGGTCCTGTGCAGCACCGCGAGAAAGCCGTCGGTCGCTTCGTCGCGCAGCAACTCTTCATGATCACGCAGGACAGATTTTCGTTGTTTGTCACTCACGGAATCGAAGAGGAGTGCCGACAGCACGGTGACCAGGTCGGATGAACGAGGGGACAAGTCTCCTCCAATGGCTGCGCGCAGTGCCTTGACCGGCTAGTCTAGAGGAAATGATGTCGGAGGTGAATGGTGAGTGACTCGTTCGGATCGCAGTCCGATCCTGTCCGGCCGAGTGAGGATGGTGGCGATGCGCTTCCTGACGAATGGCAGCCGTTCGACCTCAAGCCCGTGGTCAGGGCTTCGGATCCGCGCACGGGAACAGGGTCAGAGAAAGTCGAACGACGAGGGTGAACCGGCGAATGCCGGCAGCGTTTTCGCGGAGCTGGTCAAGGACGGCGCGGTCACGGAGGATCAACGCCGGGAGTCCATCGACCTGCGGGCTCGGACCACCATCTCCTCGTCCGGGGCACTGGTCACGCTCATGCTCGCGTTCGCGGCACTTGTCACGAAAGTCGACCGTTATCATCTGCCTTCGGCGGCGCGCGTCTTGATTGTGATTGCGTCAATCGCGTTCGCGGTTTCGGCGGTGGCCGCGACAATGACGGCACTGCCACAGATCGACCGGGTCGTGGACCCGGTCCGGCTGGCCCAGGAACTGCCGTCCCGGTGGGACTGGACGGAAGACGCCGCCCGCAAGAAGGTCACCGCCACCCGCCTAGCCCAACTTCGGGCGACGCAACGCGCGAACAGCATCAGGGCGGTGATGCTGTTCATGGCGATCGCCGTCCAGGTGGTTGCGGTCGGCGTACTTTCGGCAGCGATCTGCGTAGTTCTGATCAAAGGTTAAGGGACGCCACGCAACCCGGGGCCGGTGTTGTCGCGTAGGCAGCTGATCACGATGGGCTGGTGCGCGCGTTCCCGAACCTGCCGAGCAGTCGCCGTGTCTTCCTGCCCCGGCCGGGTTGCCTTCCGGTGTGCAAGGTGCGGTGGCCGGTGCCACTCTGGGATCATGACGCACCACTTGCTCGTCCACGCCTTGACGACGGCGCAGGAGCTCGAAGCCAAAGGCTTTCTCGGCACTGTCGGCAAGATCGCCGCGGCTACCGTGGTCTTCTTCATCGCGATCGGGTTGGTCATCGGTCTGTTGCTCGGCTTCTTCATCGGCCGCTCGATCGGTCGGCGGCAGGGGCCGCGCACCTGAGGCTCGCCCGGCCGCAGCAGTCAAAGGACCCGGACGCGCCTTGCGCAGCCGGTGCGGCGAGGTGCGTGCGGTCGCAGGCCGCCCGCACGCCGCTGTCGCCCTGCCGGGGCTCGGCGCCGGTCGGCAGTTGCCCGGCGTCACGGCTCGCAAGGGCGTGAGTCCGCGACGACGACCGCCACCTCGGACTCACGCCATCGCCCGCTGCTGCTCCTCAGCCCGCTCCAGAGCGGTACCCGGTAGGGATCAGGCCTTGCGCTGCATGCTCGACCGGGCCGGGTTGCCACGGAGCCGGGCGTTCACGCGGGGCCGCGCAAGTGGGCGCCGCGGACCGGCGGCGGCTCGGGGGAGGGATCCGTCGCCGGTTCAGGGTCGCGACGCCTGGGCTCGCTGATGTTTCAGCGAGCCGAGAAGGCGTCCAGTGCGCACACCGCGGCGCCGGCGGCCGGGTTGTTGTTACTCCGTGCACTCGACTTGCACGGTGTGCGAACCGGCCGCCAGGTCCGTCATGCCGAACAGGCTCAGGGGATAGCACGGTGTCCTCAGCTGGGTGCGGCCCGTCGTCGCTGGGTACACGGTCATGTGTCGGCTCCGTCGACCTGCACTATTGCGAGTTGCCGTAGGACGGTTCGCGCGGGCGCATGACCGGGAGGAGACCGGCTGAGGGTTTAAGGCTCGGCGGCACACTGGGGGGCGTTGTACCGCCCGCCGAGCCAGACTGGCGGTAATCGGGCCGGTCGGGGGGCGTGCCGGACCGATCACCTCAGCGTCAGGCAAGAGGTCGCGTGGCCGCGATAATGACGTCTGGATCCGGAGTTCACCGAGACGGGTGACGCGCCGATGCCCGGATCCCGGGCGGGGCATCGGCCCCCGGAACCCATCCGGGGCATTCTGGCACGACTGGCGCCTTCTAGCGCCATCGGCCATTGGAGGCAGACATGAGACGCCGATTCCCCGGACGTCGTCCTGATTCCGTCCTGCCGGAACCATTGGAACGGGCGAATTGGACGAAGTGCGCGTCGTGTAGATGCGCCGGGCCGTTGCCAGTTGCGGTGTGGGCTCACGCGAAGTCAGCTGCCGTTTTCGTCGCCGTGGCGGCTTGTCACGCAGCTGGTGGGGTTGTCGCGCAGGCACACCTTTCCGTTGGCAATTCGTAAGCCGACGGTGTCGAACGCCGTGACCCAGTTGCCGGCGATGGCTTTCTGCGCGGGGGCGAGCTGGATCAGGCCGGAGCACACGGCCGAGTGCAGTTTATTCTCGACCGCGTCTTTCGGGTTCGGGATCTTGCCGGGTTCGACCCATAGGTTGCGCGGGTCGTCTGGGGCACCGCCGAGTTCAAGGCTGATCAGGTGGTCGTACTCGCCTTTGTCGCTGGGGGCGAGGCCGTAGGAGCGGGCGGACGCGGCCTTCATCGTGTTCGTTTTCGACGTGCGGATCAGGGGGTGCCGGAACGCCAGGTCGTCGCCGGAGGCCACCAGGACGCCCGCGGCCCGTGCTTCGTCGAGGGCAGAGAGGAGGACGGTCAGGTCGGCTTCGGCCACGATCGTCAGGTCCGCGACCGAGAAGCCGACGCCGAGCAGCGCGGCCGTCCGCAGCACGGCTCGCGTCTGTTCCGACAGGAAGTCCAGCCGGTCGGCGATCGCTTCCGGCAGCGAGTCGGGGGTGGGCCCGCTGGTCAGCTCCGCGATCCCCGCGTCGTCGACGGCGAGGCACCCGCTCCGGGTCAGTGCGTCGAGCAGTTCGGTGAGGTACAGGGGGTTTCCCGCGGCGTCGCCGGCCAGCTCCTCCAGCCGGTCGCCAGGCTTGCCGCCGGCCAGCTTCGCCACGAGCTTGAGCACCGCCGGTTCGGTGAGCCGGCCGACGCGCAGCCGTTCGGCGGGCCCGACGATCCCCCGTAGCGCGCGTAGGTCGTCGCGGCGGGGTACCGGGCGAAGCACGCCGATCAGGAGCAGGGGCAACTGCCGGACCGAGCGCGCGAGCCTGCCCCACACCGCCACGGTGGCGCGGTCGGCCCACTGCAGCTCGTCGACCACCAGCACTACCGGGCCGGTCTGGCACAGCTCGTCGACCAGGGTCAGCAGCTGCTCGGCGGCCGCCGCGGCGAGATCCGCGCCCTTGCCGCGCGCGGTGTCGCCGCGCAGGAGCCCGGCGATGGCTCCTCGCCGGGGGTCCGGCGCGGAGCCGGTGATCCGCAGCGCGTCCAGTATGGGGAGCAGGGGGAGTGCCTGACCCAGTTCGTCGCCGGCGCCCCGGAAGATCTGGCAGCCGGACTGGGCGGCGACCGCGCAGGCGGCCTGGACGAGGGCGGACTTGCCGATGCCCGGCTCGCCGTCCACCAGGACGGCCCGCCCGCGGCCGGCGGCGACGTCGTGCACCCAGTTCGCCAGCCGGGACAGCTCACCGTCCCGGCCGATCAGGAGGTCGACACCGTCCGTGAGCGGTTGCACACACTCGATAATAGAAGAAGAACAGATGTTGAACAAGAGGTGTACTCGACATGTCGGCGCGACTGGTTGGAAACCCGCTATTCCGATTCTGGAAATGCGCGCTTCGATCGTCGTTCGAAAAGCCGCGCGGACGCGATATGGCCGCCTGACGTTGGCGGGTCCTTAACCATCTGTTGTCCTCTGATTGTGCCGTACCTGGGAGCGTCCGCCTGGCACGGAAGGCTATTTCGCCCCGATTGACCACCGGAGGAATGATGTTGGTTCGCCGAGCGGTCGCCGCGGTCGCATTGACCCTGCTCGCGGCTGGTGCTTTGAGTACTTTTGCGACTTTCGCCGCCGCCGGGAGCGCGGCGCCGACGGCCGTCCTCGCCGAGATGGGGTACAACGGCGCGTCACCCGACGAAATGGGTTACAACTAAGGGTTGCCCGACGCTGCGGCCGCGACCGGATGCCATTTCCGGGCGCGGCCGTTCGCGTGTTCCGGTGTTTTCAAGGGGTGGTCAGCGCGGCGCGGACCGTTCGTTCGATCAGGATGGGCACGAAGGCGTGGATGCGGGCGCCCGCGAACCGGGCGCGTTCCCGGGCGACCATCGCGTGGAGCCGATTGTGGGCGACGTTCGCGTAGTCCTTGCCCAGGCGGTCTTCGAGCTGGGCGAGGTGGGTGTCGAGCTGTTCGGAGGCCATCGTGTCCAACGTGCTCATCGTTCACCTTCCGGTCGGCCGTGGTATGGACAACATGCCCTATGAGACGACCACGAGGTGAACCCCAGGTGAACAAGAAGAATTCACAGACTGCCCGGCGATGAAGGCGCCCGTCGCCGGCGGCGCCGGACGACCGACACGAGGGCGAGACCGGCGAGGACGACGACGATCGCCACCAGTGTCCACGGGCACGGCCCACGAATGCGCTGCCGTGTCGGCGGCCGGCAGTGGCCCCGTCGAGCCTGCGGCGTCGGTCAGCAGCGGAACCAAGGTGACTGTGGCGGCCAGGTGCAGCGCAGGCGTCACGCCGTGGACCGGCGTGGTCACCTGCCACGCCTCGCCCGGAAGCAGCGGTGGTGACTCCATGCCGTCGCGCAGGCTTCGGCCTCGGAACCCCGGGGGCGTTCGACGCGCGCCGGGTCGGCCGGTGCAACACCTGCGTGCCGCCGGTGGTACTCCTGCGTGGACATGATCCACTAAGGTGCTCGAACCCGGGGGCCGCGACCGCAGGGGCCGTCATGCCGACCCTCACCACCGTGGATCGCCGCGTACCGAGCGACGTCAGCCGACCGTTGAAGCGGGTCCGCAACCTCGGCGCAGCTCACCGTCTGAGGCAGAGGGAGCCGGCGTCCGCGCAGGCATAGAAGCGGAATGTCGCCAGCGCACCGCGACTGTCAGGCGTGAACAAAAAGCTCTTGAACGCATCGGCCAGTGATCCGGGTTTGGACCCGGTCGGACTGTAGACGTATTCGACGGTCCAGAACGGGTAGCCGTGCTCCCGGACGTCGGCGAAAGTTCCCTCGCGGCCGTCCAAGGTGACTTTCTTGACGCCCGCCGCCTGGTCCACATCGGACACACTCGCGTACCCGATCGCGCCGTCCAGGTTGGCGACCCGGTCGACCAGGTCGCCGGTCGAGCCCTGCTCGCACACGATCGGCGATCCGGACGGGACACCTTGGCGCAGTTCCCGACACGAGTCCGACGTCGGCGCTGCCTGCCGGACCGGGGCGCCGGGATTGCCGCCGAGGACGTACTTCTCCAGGGCCTGCCGGGTCCCCGAGTCGGTGGATCGGCCGACGACGCGGATCGCCCCGGTGTCGCGCGGGTTGTGGGTGATGTCGCTCCAGGTGTGCGCCGCGCCGGTGAAGATCCGCCGCGCGTCCGCTGCCGACAGGGCGCCGACCGGGACGTTCGCGCTGGCCACGAACGTGAACGGCACGATCGCCAGCGGCTCGGCCACCAGGTCACGGAACTGCGGTTCGTCGAACCGGCCGTCGGACAGCGCGAGCTGCCGGACCCCGTTCTTGCCGGCGGCCACCAGCCGTTCCAGGCCTTCCCGGCTGCCGGGCGCCCGGACCTTGACCGACGCTTCCGGGCAATACGCGCCGTACGACCCGGCCAGCGCCGTGGTGGCCCGGCTGAACGCGGTCGACCCTTCGACGTTCAGGGTGCCGGGCGCGCACACGACGCCTGCGGGGAGCTTGGTGAACGGCGTGACGTTGTTGAGCAGCAGCACCACCGCGAACGCCCCGGCGCAGAGCGCGGTCAGGCCGCCCCACACGAGGGTCTCCGGCCGGATCTTCTCCCGGCCTTGGCGTGTGGTGATCCGGCCCTCGCGCAGGCCGCCTTCGACCACGACCTGGTGGTTCGTCCCGGGCTTGGTGCCCGACAGCACGATCACCAGCTTGAACGAGTCGTCCGGCCGGAGGGGGACCGCGGGCAGCTTCACCCGGTCCCGCTCGATGCCGGCCTCGCCCAGCCCGGTCAGCACCCGCTGCAGCTCCGGGGGCTCGAACTCGGTGGCGTCCACGGACACCACCGCCCGGCCCGGGAAGTGCAGGCTGAGCGGGGAGACGTAGTCCTCTTGGTGCAGCGGCGCGCCGCCGGTGTTCTTGATCCGGACGACCACGACACCGGGATCGGCCACGGCGTGGTGCTCGCTTTCCAGCCAGACGGTCTCGCCGACGTCGACACCGAACGGGGCGTCGATCCGGACCCGGCAGGACAGCACCCGCGCGCGCCGGGCACGCACGACGGACGCGACCATGCCGGTGATCGCGACCGCGGCCGCGGCCAACAGGCCGGTGATGCCGATCGTGCTGATGGCCGCCTCGGCGACCCAGCGTCGTTCGGTGATCCCGAGCACGGCGGCCACGACCGCCACCGCGCCGAGACCGGCGCCGAAGACGATCCGCTCCCGGGCGGTGCGCCGGCGCGGAGCGGCGTGGTTGAGCACCACGTCGGACAGACGGCGGGCCCCCGGGGCCGTGGACGGCCGTGCCTGCATGGCGCGGTCGATCCGGGCTTCGGCGGTGGCCACCTGTTCCTCGATCCAGGCGGCGTCGGAACCCGGGTAGGCGGCTTGGTGCAGCTGCCGGGAGAGGTCCCGGGTGTCGCGCGGTGGCTCAGTGCGTGTCATCGCCGCCCCCCTCGCGCTCGGTGCATTCGGGGCAGCGGCCCGACATGCCGTCCAGCACGTAGGACGCCTCCAGGACGGCCTCCCACATGACCCGCTTCGGTCCATTGCCGCGGCCGGCCCCGGCGTCGAGGAACTTCTCGACGACGATCTCCCAGTGGTCCTGCGCGGTCCGCCAGTCCCCGTCGTGCCGCAGCGTGAACCGGATGCCGAAGTAGTTCGGGACCTCGAAGCCGTGCCTGCCGTACTGCAGGCGGTCCAGCAGCGGAATGGCCCCGATGCGCCGGCTGCCCGCCCGCCCGCGCGTGCGCCGGAGGCTCCGGTTGTCCGTCACCTCGGACACCACGTAGCCGGCGACGGCACCCGCGAACCCGGTCACCACCAGCCAGCCCGAGAGCGACAGGGGCAGCGCCAGCCACGGTGCGTCCGTCTCCCACGGAGAGGCGATCTGCACGCTGACGTCGTAGGCGACCCGGCCCCCGATGACCACGGCGTTGAGGGTGAAGAGACCGGCGAACGCGGCCACGATGTAGTAACCGCGGACCCGCAGCCAGTACTGGATGCCGCTGTGCCTGCCGAGCGAGCGGCGACGCCGCCGCAGCAACGCCGTCAGCGTTTCCCGCCGCGGCGGGTCGATCTCACCCGGTTCGCTCGCGTCGGCCGCGCGCACCGTCTCCTGTACCGACATCATTCCCGCTCGGGAAGTCGGTCGGTTCCCAGCCCCACAGCCGGAAACTACCTCGAGCGGAAGCCCGGGAGCGGCTCCGAGCCCCGTTGTCCACCTTCCGTTCGCCTCGTGGACACGAGGGCTCGCCGAGGGCCGCAATACGTCTGGGTCAGAGCCGCACGTCGGGGTCTTCGGTCACCGAGCGCAGTGCGGTCACGGTCGGGTGGCCTTCCGCCAGCAGCCGGGCGTCGCTGCCCGGCAGCAGCTCGCCCTCGACGACCACGGTGGTGAGGCTGATCGCGCCGTCGCCACCGTTTTCGACGTGGCTGCGTACCGTGCCGAATTCGGCCAATCCGGCCTGCCGCGGCGTTCCCACGTCGGCGCGGTCGGGGACGTTCAGGTTCAGCACCGTCCCGGCCGGCAGGGCGGCGAGCCGGTCGAACAAGGTCGCCGCGACGGCGACCGCGGTGTCCCAGTGCTGGTGCGGACCCGGCTCGAGTCCCACGTCGAGGGACACCGCGAGCGCGCGGGCCCCGATGAGCGACGCTGTCAACGCCGCGCCGACGGTGCCCGAGTGCAGCACGGCGCGCCCGACGTTCGCGCCGCGGTTCACGCCGGACAGCACGACGTCCGGCGGTTCGCCGAACGCACCTTGCGCCGCCGCCAGCGCGATGAGCCCGGGATGCGCCGCGACCGCGTGCGCTGGCACGTCCGGCAGGTCCGGCAGCTTCCGCTGTTCGACCACGATCCGGCCGTTGTCCCCGGCAGCGGACAGGCCGGCGCTCGTGCCGCTGGCCTCTTCCGCCGGCGCGGCGACGACGACAGTCCAGCCGTGCGCCGCCGCGCCGCGGGCGAGTGCCACCAGCCCCGGCGAGCCGATGCCGTCGTCGTTCGTGATTAGCGCCCTCACGTCTCGTCCTCCCAGCTCTTCAAGCGCACGCGCCCGGCCAGTTCGCGGACCGCCGTGCCACTGCTCGACCCGAGGCCGTGCCGCGTCACGTTCGCCGCGCCGGCCGCCGCTCCGAGCTTCAGCGCCTCTCGCGGCGACAAGCCCTGGGCCAAGCCGACCGCCAGCCCGGCGGTCATCGAGTCACCCGCGCCACGGGTGTCCACCGGCCTCAGCGCGGGCGACTCCACGAGCCACAGTTCGTCCTCGACGAGTGCGAGCGTGTCTTCGGCCGCTCGCGACACGACGACGACCCGGGCACCGGAGTTCGCCATCTCGCGGCAGCCTTTCGCCAGGTCGGGCAGCGCGTCCGACTTCGCCAGCCCGTCGGCCATCAGCTCCTCGTGGCTGACCTTCACCACTTCCGGGCCGCCGTCGAGCGCCCGGGCGAGGCGTTCTCCCGAGAGGTCCACCACCACCCGGGCGCCTTGGGCGCCGAGGTCCCGGCTGAGCCGCTCGTACACCGAGTGCGGCACCGGGACGTCCTCCGCGGCCGGACCGCTGAGCACGGTGACGTCCGCGTCGAGCGCCGCGACCAGCGTCAGCTCGTAGAGATCGTCCAGCTCGTGCCGCGACAAGGTGTCCGCGGGCATCCGCACCACCTCGTTGCGTTTGCCCTCACGACGGTCGTGCACGTAAGCGCCATTGCGCGCGGCGACGTCCCGCGCCCGGAGCTCGACGCCGATCAGGTGCCGCAGCACCTGCCCGGTCTCCCCGCCGAGCGCGCAACAAAGCACTGCGGCGGCTCCCAGCGACTCGATCATCCGCGACTGCCACACCCCCTGCCCGCCCGCGTGCACGTGGACGTCCGGAACGCCGTCGATTTCTTCCACCGTCACTGTCAGCCTTCCCTCAGGGGCTCTGTTTCAGCAGCAGCGGTTGCGCAACTGCGCGAACGTCTTCCACTAGCAGATGTCTGCCCGTCGGGCCTGCGAACGGACGGTGGGCACGCCGCCTGGCGCGCGGAGCCTACGGCTAACCTCTCCGACTCATGGAGCCACTACTGGACGAGGAACGGCTGGCGCTGACCAGCTTGTGTGAGGAACTGCCGACCCTCCGCGAAGAGTGCTCCGCCCTGGGCGGGAACGAACTACGCCTGCTGGCCCGCATCGAGACCGAGGCGCGGGCCCGTCGGCCCGTCGCGGCCTTGCTGCGGGAACTGGACGGGCAGGACGTCGTGCGTGGCGTGAGCACCGGGCTGCCGGGAGCGGGTCCGGGACGCGCCGACGACGAACAGTTCGGGTGTCCGGACGGCGCCTGCGACCGGCTGGCGCACACCGTTCCGGCGGGTCCGGTGCCGCAGTGCCTGGTCATCGGCCGGCCGATGATCCGTCGCTGACGGCCCTGCTGCCCGCCCTCGCTTCTGGCGAACGCCACCGACGCGGCACGGGGGCCACTAGGCTCGTGCGGTCTTGCAGGTGCGGAGGTGAGGCGGCGGTAGTGGGCAGGTTCTTCGAGGAGCTGGCGAAGAAGCTGGCGGAGCGGTGGCTCGCGCTGCTCGTGCTTCCCGGCGCGGGGTTCCTAGCGGTCGCCATTGTGGGCGGGTGGCAGCGGCATCGGGCCGCATTGGACTGGTCCCGGTTCCGGCAAGGGGTGGACACCTTCGCGGCGACGGCTTCGCGGCTGCCGGTGGGTCTTCAGTTCGTGCTGCTAGTCCTCGCGCTGCTCGGCACGGCCGGGGTCGGCCTGGTGGTGCAGGCCTTGGCGGGTCTGACGCGGCTGGTCTGGCTCGGCCGCTGGCCGGCGCCGCTGCTGAAGTGGCGGGTGCGGGCGCGCCGCCGGCGCTGGCTGGACTTGGTCGGCCAGCGGCGAGCCGTGAGCGGGGAAGAGTCCGAGCGCCGGGCGGCCACTGATCGCCTGGCCGGGAAGGCGAACCGGATCGCGCTCGCCGAGCCGGGGCGGCCGACGTGGATGGGCGATCGCGTGCACGCGGTGGAACAGGTCGCGCTGGCCCGGTACGGGCTGGACCTGACGTTCGGGTGGCCGCGGCTGTGGCTGGTGCTGCCGGACACCGTGCGAGCGGAGATCACGGCGGCCGAGGCGAGCTTCGCGGCCGCGGTCGCGACCGGCACCTGGTCGCTGCCGTACCTGGTGCTGGCGGTTTTCTGGTGGCCGGCGGCGGTGGCGGGGCTGGCGTTCGGTGTCACGGGGTGGGCTCGCGCGCGTGCCGCGATCGGCGACCTGGGAGCACTGTCCGAGGCCGCCGTGGACCTGCACGGCACGACGCTCGCGCGGGCGCTCGGTCGTAGCCCTTGTACGGCGTGTCGTCGTAGGTCTCGTGGTTGCCCGGGATCGGCT
>NZ_JBSFNC010000106.1:0-31921 GCF_053586895.1 Amycolatopsis sp. NPDC003731
TTAACGGCATAATCTAGAACTTCTCGGCACCCAACTCCTAGCCGGGCTCCACCCCGGCCCACCCTCAACACCCCCCCGACACCCGGCGGGCCGGCCGTCAGGCGATCGACCAGACGTAGCCGTCCGGGCGGATGAGCACCCGGCGGCCCACCGAAGCCTCGTACGCCGCGTACGCGTGGCCGCCCTCGTCCACCAGGTCCGTGCCCGTCGCCGCGCTGCCCGCCGGCAGGATCCGGTACCCCGGTGTCTCGCCCTCGCCGAACAGCAGCTCGGTCGCGTGCGGGCCGCGGAACAGCTCGAACAGCCGCACGCGCTTGCCGTTCGCGTCCACCAGCGGCGCGTCCGGTGCCCGGTCCCCAGGCCGCAGCTCCCCGGTCCCCGCCGGGGACAGCGGGCCGCCCCGGTAGGTGATGTCGAGCTGCTGCGTGTCCTCTCCACGCCGGTGGGCGTCCTCGTCGCCGTCGACGTACTTCTGCAGCAGGCCCGCCGAGACCCCCAGCACGCGGGCCGCGACCGTGCGCCGCTCGATCTCGTAGCTGTCCAGCAGCTCCGGTGACCCGTCCGCGAGCTTCCAGCCGAGGTTGTAGCCGTCCTGGATCCCGGTGTTCAGGCCCTGCCCGCCCGTCGGCGGGTGGACGTGCGCCGCGTCGCCGGCCAGGAACACGCGGCCGTCGCGGAAGCTCGCCGCCAGCCGGATGTTCGGCCGCCACACCGTCGACCAGGCCAGGTCCGACAGCTTGACCTGGCCGCCGCTCAGCGCGTCGAGCCGGGCCTGGACCGCGGGCAACGCCGTTTCGACGTCGGTCTCGCCGTCGCCGAGCGCGGCGCCGAACTGGAAGTGCGGCGTCCCCGGCAGCGGGCTGAACATCATGCCGCTCATCGGCTCGTCCGGCGTCGCGAACCAGTGGCCGAAGTTCCGGTCGAGGCCCTCGGCCACGACGTCGCCGAGCAGCATCCGGATCGACTCGTCGGTGGTGCCCTCGAACGCGATCCCCAGCGTCTTGCGCACGAAGCTCTTGCCGCCGTCGGCGCCGACCAGGTACTCCGCGCGGACGGTCTCGCCCGTGCTCAGGGTCGCCGTGACGCCGTCGCCGTCCTGCTCGAAGCCGGTCAGCGCGGTGTTCAGCTCGACGGGCACGCCGAACTCGGCCAGCCGGTCGCGCAGGATGCCCTCGGTCTGCGACTGGCCCAGGAACCAGCCGGTCGGGTACGGCCGCGACGGCGTCGGCTCGACCGGGTCGAACATCATCCGCTCGCCGACCACCTCGCCGCCGAGGTGGATCTTCATCGGCACCGGGGCCATGCCCGCGGCCAGCACCGCGTCGAGCACGCCCAGGTCCTCGAACACCTCCAGCGTGCGCGGCTGCATCCCGTCGCCGCGCGAGCCGACGAAGTACGTCTCGGCCTTGTCGATGATCCGCACGGCGACGTCCCGCCGCGCCAGCTCGATGGCCAGCGTCAGCCCGGTCGGTCCGGCTCCGGCGATCAGCACCCGAGTGTCCATGTCACCCTCCCAGTGAATTTGAATTCAGTGAATCTGGATTCAGAATGGCGCTGCTAGCGTCCCGTGTCAAGGGAGGTGCCGATGACGGCGACGAGCCGCAGGGAAAAGGCCGCGGAGACCGAGGCCGCGCTCAAGGCCGCGGCCAAGCGCGTCTTCGCCCGGAAGGGCTACCTGAACACGAAGATCACCGACATCACCGCGGAGGCGGGCCGGGCCGCGGGGTCGTTCTACAACCACTTCGCGGGCAAGGAAGAGCTCCTCGAAGCGCTGATGGCCGACATCGCGGCCTCAGGCGACGAGAGCGCCGACAGCGAAGACCACCTGGCCGACTTCAGCGACCCCGCGGCCGTGCGCTGGCACGTCAAGCAGTACTGGGACTTCTACCGCGACAACGCGGCCACCATGCTGGCCCTGCGCCAGGCGGCGATGGTCAGCGAGTCGTTCGCGCGCACGGTGGCCCGGTTCGGCGCGTCCCAGGCCGCCGACCTCGACGACCACCTCGCGTACATCACCCGCGCCGGCATGCGCCTCCCGGCGGACCCGGACCGCTGCGGAATGCTGATCTACAACCTGGTCGACGTCTTCGCGGCGACGTGGCTGCACGACGCGCCGGCGGGCTGGACACCGCCGACCGACGAAGAGGCGATCGAACTGCTCACCCGGTTCGTCTACCGGGGCCTGACCGGCCGCGATTACTGAGTCAGCCGCTCCACGGCCGCGTCGATGCGCTCGTCCGTCGCGGTCAGTGCGACGCGGACGTGCTTGCCGCCCTTCGGGCCGTAGAACGTGCCGGGCGCGACCAGGATCCCGCGCTCGGCCAGCCAGCCGACCGTCGCCGAGGCGTCCTCGTCGCGAGTGGCCCAGAGGTAGAGCCCCGCTTCGGAGTGGTCGATGCGGAACCCGTTGTCCAGCAACGCCTTCCGCAGCACCAGCCGACGGCGGGCGTACCGCTCGCGCTGCCCGCGCAGCGCCTCGTCGTCGGACAGCGCGGCGACCATCGCCTCCTGGACCGGCCGCGGCACGATCATGCCCGCGTGCTTGCGCACTTCGAGCAGCTGCTTGATCAGGCGCGGGTCGCCGGTCAGGAAGCCGGCGCGGTAGCTGGCCAGGTTGGCCGACTTCGACAGCGAGTGCACCGCGATCAGGCCGTCGGTCCGGCCACCGCAGACGTCCGGGTGCAGGATCGACCGAGGATCGGACTCCCAGCCCAGGGCCAGGTAGCACTCGTCGGAGACCACGACGACCTCGCGCTCGCGGGCCCACTCGACGACCTTGCGCAGGTGCTCCACCGGCAGCACCCGGCCGGTCGGGTTGGACGGCGAGTTCAGCCAGATCATCGCCGGCTTCTGCGGGCCGAGCGCGACCGTGCTGTCGGCGCGCAGGAGCGACGCGCCCGCCAGCAGCACGCCGACCTCGTACGTCGGGTACGCCAGCTCCGGGATGACGACGAGGTCGCCGGGGCCGAAGCCGAGCAGGCGCGGCAGCCAGGCCACGGCCTCCTTGGACCCGATCGTCGGCAGCACGGCGTCCGGCTCGACGCCGTCGACGCCGTGCCGCCGGGACAGCGCGCCGCGCGCGGCTTCCCGCAGCTCCGGAATGCCGTGGGTGGTCGGGTACCCGGGGATCTCCGAGACCGACGCGAGGGCCTCGCGGATGCCCGCCGGGACCGGGTCGACCGGGGTGCCGATGGAGAGGTCGACGACCCCGCCGGGATGCGCTTGGGCCGTGGCCTTGACCTCGGCGAGCGAATCCCAGGGGAAGTCGGGCAGCGCGATCCGGTTCATTCGCCCTGCGGGGGCAGCGCCTTGATGAAGGCCGGGTCGTGCGCGGTCTTGCCCACCTTGGACGCGCCGCCGGGCGAACCCAGCTCGTCGAAGAAGTCGACGTTCGCCTTGGTGTAGTCCGACCAGTTGTCCGGGACGTCGTCCTCGTAGTAGATCGCCTCGACCGGGCAGACCGGCTCGCAGGCGCCGCAGTCGACGCACTCGTCCGGGTGGATGTACAGCATCCGCTCGCCCTCGTAGATGCAGTCCACGGGGCACTCGTCGATACACGCCTTGTCGAGCACGTCGACGCAGGGCTCGGCGATCACGTAGGTCACTGCGCACTCCTGCTTTTCTCTGCAAACAGCCAGTCCGTGCCGACATTACGCGGCGTCGGCACCCGTTCGGTTGGTGAGGCAAGCCTTAGCCATACCCGGGGTATGGAGCTCACCTCTCCCGGCGGCGCGGGGGCGGGGTCGCCCGGGCGTCACCGGTGATGACGAAGCGCGGTTTGGGCGCCTCGCCTGTGTCACTTTCGGGCTTCTTCTCCCCCACGGCTCGGTTGAACCCTTCGGCGATCTCGTCGACCAGCTTCTCGTTGTGCCGCTCGTCCTTGCGCTGGATACCCACGGTCACCTCCTGCCGAAATCCGCTCCCGCGACTTTCACCGCCTCCGTCACAATCTAGCGGTGAACGCCGCCGAGAAGCTCGAAATCACGTGCAGCAAAGCATGGCCGCCCCTGGTGGAGGATCCCCTGGGTGAGTGGCGCCTGCGCTGGGCGGACGGCTTCACCGGCCGCGCCAACAGCGCGCTGGCCGTCGGCGACCCGGTCCGCCCGCTCGGCGGGGCCCTGCGCGCGGTGTGTGATTTCGCCCACGATCGGGGAATCACCCCGATGGTGCAGGTCGTCCGCGACAGCCCGAACGAACACGCCATCGCCGCGGCCGGCTGGCACCCGGCCACCGGGCACGGCGCCGGTCACGAGGTCGTGGTGCTCACCGCGCCGCTGGAGCCCGGGCCCGCGGTGGCAGGCGGAGAGGTCGGCCGAAAGCCCGCGGTCCCGGGAGTCACGGTGAGCGAGAAGCCCGCGCTCGCCGCCCCCGGCGTCACGGTCCGCGACCAGCCCGCCCCGGCGAACCCGGCCGTCACCATCGGCGACGAACCCGCCCCCGGCTGGTGGGCGCTCGCCATGCGGCCCACCGAGGACTCCCCGGCCGCGCGGCAGGTCCTCAGCGGCGGGAAGATCGGCTACGGCGCCGCCCTGGTCGACGGGGTCCTCGCCGGGGTCGTCCGCGGCGCACTGGTCGACGACTGGCTGCACATCGGCCGCCTCGAAGTCGCCCCCGCCTTCCGCCGCCGCGGGCTGGCGTCCGCGCTGATGGGCGCGGTGCACGCGTGGGGCGTGGAACACGGGGCGGGCCACGCGGTGTTGCAGGTCGCGGAACGGAATTCGGGCGCGCTCGCGCTCTACGCGGGGCTCGGCTACGCCCCGCACCACAAATACCGGTACTGGGTGCCCGCACCCGGCTCGTGCGAGGATTCGACGTCGTGAAGATCGTGGTAGTGGTCGGCGGAGTGGGCGGGGCCCGCTTCCTGCTGGGTGTCAAGGCAGCGCTGGGCATGGCACCCGAGGGTGCCTCCGAGTCGGAGCACGAGGTGACGGCGCTGGTCAACACCGGCGACGACGTCTGGATGCACGGGCTGCGGATCTGTCCCGACCTGGACACCTGCATGTACACCCTGGGCGGCGGGATCGACTCCGAACGCGGCTGGGGGCACTCGGGCGAGACCTGGGTCGTCAAGGAGGAGCTGGCCGCCTACGGCGCCGACCCGGACTGGTTCGGGCTCGGCGACAAGGACATCGCCACCCACCTGATCCGGTCGCGGATGCTGCGCGCGGGCTACCCGCTCTCGGCGGTCACCGAGGCCCTGTGCGACCGCTGGCAGCCCGGCGTCCGGCTGCTGCCGATGTCCGACGACCGCGTCGAGACGCACGTCGTCATCGACGACCCGGAGCAGGACGGCCAGCAGAAGGCGATCCACTTCCAGGAGTGGTGGGTGCGCTACCGCGCCGAGCCGAAGGCGCACTCGATCGTCGCGGTCGGCGCCGACGAGGCCAAGCCCGCCCCCGGCGTGCTGGAAGCGATCAAGGACGCCGACGCCGTGCTGTTCGCGCCGTCGAACCCGGTCGTGTCGGTCGGCACCGTGCTGGGCGTGCCCGGGGTGCGGGAGGCGCTGCGGAACAGCACTGCCCGCGTCGTCGGGGTGTCGCCGATCATCGGCGGCAAGGCGCTGCGCGGGATGGCCGACGCGTGCCTGACCGCGATCGGCGTCGAGACGTCGGCCGAGGCGGTGGGCCGGCACTACGGCTCGCGCCAGGACGGCGGCGTGCTCGACGGCTGGCTGATCGCGGAAGGCGAGACGGCCGACGTGCCGGGCGTGACCGTCCGCGACGTCCCGCTGCTGATGTCCGATGTGGACGCGACCGCAGCGATGGCCCGCGCCGCCCTCGAACTGGCTGGAGCCCCCGTTGAGTGACCACGCTGCCCCCAAGCTGGAGATCCTGCCCGTCACCGGGCTGCCGGAGTTCCGCCCGGGCGACGACCTGACCGGCGCGATCGTGGCCGCCGCGCCCTGGCTGCGGTCGGGGGACGTCCTGGTCGTGACCAGCAAGATCGTCTCGAAGGCCGAGGGCAGGCTGGTGCGCGTGCCGCCGGACCCGGAGGCCCGCGACGCCGAACGCCGGAAGCTCGTCGAGCAGGAGGCCGTGCGGATCGTCGCGCGGATCGCCCGGACCGTGATCACCCAGAACCACCTGGGGATCGTGCAGGCGGCATCCGGGATCGACGCGTCCAATGTGGCCGGTGACGAGGTCGCGCTGCTGCCCGCCGACCCGGACGCGTCGGCGCTGGCGCTGCGCAACGGGCTGCGGGAGCGGCTCGGCGTCGAGGTCGCCGTCGTCGTCACCGACACCATGGGCCGGGCCTGGCGGGTGGGGCAGACCGACGCCGCCATCGGGTCTTCGGGGCTGCGCGTGCTGCACGCCTACCGCGGGGAGGTCGACGGGCAGGGCAACGAGCTGGCCGTCACCGAGGTCGCGATCGCCGACGAGCTCGCCGCGGCCGCAGACCTGGTCAAGGGCAAGCTGGGCGGGACGCCGGTCGCGGTCGTCCGCGGGTTCTTCCCGGAGGACGACGGCTCGACCGCGCGGGACCTGGTCCGCCCGCTGGAGGAGGACCTCTTCCGGCTGGGCGCGAACGAAGCCGTCGCGCAGGGCAGGCGCGAGGCCGTGCCGGCCCGGCGTTCGGTGCGGCACTTCACGGACGAGCCGGTCTCCCCCACTTCGATCCGGCGGGCGGTGGGGTCGGCGCTGACCGCGCCCGCGCCGCACCACACGCACCCGGTCCGCTTCGTCTGGCTGCGCGATTCCGGCGTCCGGAAGAAGCTGCTGGACGCGATGCGCGAGTCGTGGCAGGCCGACCTGTCCGGCGACGAGTTCACGCCGGAGCAGATCGCGAAGCGGCTCAGCCGGGGCGACATCCTGTACCGGGCGCCCGAGATCGTCCTCCCGTTCCTGGTGCCGGACGGCGCGCACACCTACCGCGACGACCGCCGCAACGAGTGCGAGAAGACGATGTTCACGGTGGCCGGCGGTGCCGCGGTCCAGGGTTTGCTGGTCGCGCTGGCGGCCGAGGGCCTCGGGTCGTGCTGGATCGGCTCGACGATCTTCGCCGCGGACGTCGTCCGCGAGGTCCTCGGTCTCGGCGAGCGCTGGCAGCCGCTGGGCTCGGTCGCCGTCGGCGTGCCGCTCACCGAGCCGGACCCGCGTGGCCCGGCCCTGGCCGGGGAAGGACTGCTGGAGCTGTGAGCCTGCACGCGGACGCCGTCACGACGCTGTCGGCGTGGCGGCCTGCGGTCGCGTCCCAGGAATCGCTGCGCCAGGCGTTCCTCGGGTTCCTGGCCGCGCGCGACGATTCGTGTCAGCGTTCGTGCGCGGCGGGGCACCTGACGGCGTCGGCGGTGGTGCTGGACCACACCGGCACGCGGGTGCTGCTGACGCTGCACCCGCGGGTCGGCCGCTGGCTGCAGCTCGGCGGCCACTGCGAGCCGTCGGACGAGTCGCTGGCCGGGGCGGCGCTGCGGGAGGCCACCGAGGAGTCCGGGATCGCCGGGCTGCGTCTCGTGGCGGAGCCGGTGCACCTCGACGTCCACCCGATCACGTGCTCGCTCGGGGTGCCGACCCGGCACTTCGACGTCCGCTTCGCGGTGCACGCGCCGGCCGGTGCGGAGCCGGTGCGCAGCGACGAGTCCGACGACCTGCGGTGGTGGCCGGCGGACGCGCTGCCGGAGGGGTCCGAAGATCTCGCCGATCTGGTGAAAGCGGCCGTTCCTGTCGGTGCCGGGCGATAACCTGGTCCGCGGACAGGGAGGGACCACATGGCTACACAGTTCCCGGAGCGGGTGCACTACCACTCCGGCGGTGGCGGCGACACCGGCGTGTTCGGGTACATCGTGCTCGGGCTCATCGTCCTGGGCATCATCGTGTTCGTCATCGCGGTGATCGTGCGGGTGTCGAAGATGCGCCGCGAAGAGGCGATGAAGAAGAGCGGGCAGTTCCCGGCTTTCCCGCCCCAGCAAGGTTTTGCGGCGCCACCGCAGGGATTTGCGGGCGGGGGTGCTGCGGCGCCGGGGTTTGCGCCTGCGGGTTCTGCTTCGCCGGGGTTTGTGCCCGCGGGCTCTGCGGCGCCGGGATTCGCGCCTGCGGGTTCTGCGCCGCCGTCGCAGGGGTTCGCCGCGCCGCAGCCGGGCTTCGCGCCGGCCCAGCAGCCGGGGTATCCGCCTTCGCCGCAGCACGGTTTCCCGCAGCAGCCGGGGTATCCGCCGGCGCCGCAGCAGTACGCGCCGCAGGGGCCGTCGTTCCCGCAGCAGCAACAGCTGCCGGGGCCGGGAGCGGGTCCGCAGAGCTGGTGATCGTCCCCTTCGACAGCGGTTCGCCGGTCCCGCCGTACGAGCAGGTCCGGTCCGGCCTCGCGACGCGGATCAACGACCGGACCCTGGCCGTGGGCACCAAGCTGCCCACGGTGCGCCGCCTGGCGGCCGACCTGGGCATAGCGCCGAACACGGTGGCGAGGGCGTACCGCGAGCTGGAGGAGGCGGGCCTGATCGAAACCCGAGGCCGGGCCGGAAGCTTCGTCGCGGCGGCGGGCGACCAGTCCCGCCGCAAGGCCCAGCAGGCGGCGGCGGAGTACGCGAAGACGACCCGTAAGCTCGGCCTCGCCGACGCCGAGGCACTGTCGATCGTCCGCGCGGCACTCGACGAGGGGGAGAGCTGATGGTGAGCGTGCTGATGCTGCTGATCATCCTGGTGGTGCTCGCCGGCATCGTCGGGGTGGTGCTGCTCGTCGTGAACTCGAACAAGCCGAAGCAGCCGCCGTACCCGCCGCAGTACCCGGGCTACCAGCAGCCGGGCTTCGGGGCGCCGCAGCAGGGCTACCCGGGCCAGCAGCCGCCGGGTTACCCGCCGCAGCAGGGCTTCGGCGGGCCGGGTTATCCGGGGCAGCAGCCGCCGGGGTTCCCGGGACAGCAGCCGCCGTACCCGCCACCGCCGGGTGGCTACCCTCCCCAGCAGTAGGCCGGAGCTTCGCGGCCTCGCCAGTCCTGCGGCCGCACCAGTCCCGCGGGCACCTTCGCCGCTGGCGGGCCATGTCACCCACACGGGACCGAGCGCCCATCGCAGCCCTCTCCACGACCGCGGCCACCCTCGCGCTGCCGCAGCGCACGTCACCCAGCGCGAGACCGCGCGCCCGCCGCAACCCGCCTACCCGCCGCGACGAGACACCACACCCGCAAAGCGGGGCGCGCCCGCGCCAGCAGCGCACGTCACCCGCACGAGACCGCGCCGCCGCCCCCACAACCACCTTCGCCGCAAGCAGCGCACGTCACCTACACAGGACCGCGCGCCCATCGCAGCCTCTCCACGACCGCGGCCACCCTCGCGCTGCCGCAGCGCCCGTCACCCACACGGGCACCCGCGACCACCGCCGTCACATCGCGCGATAGTCCCGCAGCTCGATCCTCGGCCCGAACCGTGGCCGCGTGTGCCCCGCAGCCTCCAGATACCGCACCACCCGCTGCCGCTGCGGCGCGTACGGCGCCAGGACCTCCGCCATCCCCACGTCGTCCAGCTTCGTGCCCAGCACCGCGTTGCCCACCATCGACGGGATGTTGTAGTCGCCGAAGCTCACCGCGTCCGGGTCGCCCCAGGCGCGCTGGGCGATCTCCGCCGCCGTCCACACTCCGATGCCCGGGACCTGGCGCAGCCAGTGCCTTCCCTCGAGCCCGCCCAGCTCCACCGCCCGCTCCAGGTGACCCGCCACGCGCGCGGCGTTCACCAGGGCCGTCCGCCGCTTGATGTCGACCCCCGCTCGGTGCCAGTGCCAGTCCGGCAGCGTGCTCAACGTCGAGGGCGTCGGCGGCACGCGCAGCCGCTCCGGCGCCGGCCCCGGGGCGTGCGTGCCGAAGCGGCGGCACAGCTCCGCCCACGACCGGATCGCCTCCTTGCCCGCCACCTTCTGCTCCAGCACCGCGAGCACCAGCCAGTCCCACACCACCCCGGTCGCCCCCAGCCGCAGGCCCGGGTTCGCCCGCCGGGCCCGCGCGACGACGTCGTGGTGCGCGACGAACCCCGAATCGTCGTCGTCCGCCCCCAGCAACGCCGGCACTCCCGTGAGCAGCCGGTCCTTCGCCGGGCCCCAGGCCGCGGCCTCGATGCGGCCGTCGGACAGCCGCCGCAACGCCAGGGTTCCCGGTCCGTCCGGCGTGTTCGACGCCAGCCAGGTGATGCCGCGCTCGTCCGTGAGGATGTTGAGCGACCCGCGGCCGCGCTTCAGCGGACCCAGGACCCGGCCCAGGTCGACTTCGAACGCGGGACGCCAGAACATCGGGTTACGCGTCGCTCGAGAAGCGGACGGATCCGTCGGGCAGGACGACGTCCGGCCACACGCGGGCGCCGTCCAGGAGCTCGCAGCCGGCTCCCACCGACACGCCGTCGCCCAGCACCACGCCGCGCAGCACCGCGCCGGCGCCGACGCGGGCGCCGTGGCCGAGCACCGAGCGCTCGACGATCGCGCCCTCGGAGACCGCCGCGCCGTCGAACAGCACCGAGCCGTCGATCTTCGCGCCCGGCCCCACCACCGCCGCGACGCCGATCGTCGAACCGCCGGACAGCTGGGCGTCCTCGGCCACCGACGCGCCGTCGAGCACCAGGAAGTCACCGGGACGGCCGGGCAGCGCCGACGTCGGCGCCAGGCCGCGCACGAGGTCGGCCGAGCCGCGCACGAACGCCTCCGGCGTGCCGACGTCCAGCCAGTAGGACTCGTCGACGAAGCCCTGGATGTGCGCGCCCTGCTCCAGCAGCTGCGGGAACGTCTCGCGCTCGACCGACACCCGGCGCCCGGTCGGGATGGCCTCGATCACCGGACGGCGGAAGACGTAGCACCCCGCGTTGATCTGGTCGGTCGGCGGGTTCGGCGTCTTCTCGAGGAACGCCTGGACGCGCCCGGTCTCGTCGGTCGGCACCGACCCGAACCGGCTGGGGTCCGGCACGCGCTGCAGGTGCAGTGTGACGTCGGCCTCGGATTCGCGGTGGATGCGCAGCTGCTCGCCGAGGTCCGAGCCGGAGATGATGTCGCCGTTGAAGACGATCACGTGGTCGGCGCGCAGCTTGTCGTGGACGTTCCGGATCGCGCCCGCGGTGTCGAGCGGCTCCTCCTCGACCACGTACTCCAGGTCCAGGCCGATGGCCTTGCCGTCGCCGAAGTACTCCTCGAACACCTCCGCCCGGTAACTCGTGCCCAGCACGACGTGCCGGATGCCGGCCTCGCGGATGCGGGAGAACAGGTGGCTCAGGTAGGGCGTCCCGGCGGTCGGGAGCATCGGCTTCGGCGCCGACAGGGTCAGTGGACGCAGGCGGGTGCCCTTGCCCCCGACCAGCACGACGGCATCGACCTCAACCTCGGACGTCACGGAAATCTCCTCCTGTATCACGCACCGCTGAGCGACAAGCCGCGGGAAACCCTGACGGAGGTCGCCCGGAGGGCCTACCCTAGACAGGAAACAGGCGGGCCTTTCCCCAGAGGGCCCCGGGTCAGTCGGGAGGCCGAGGGGATGGACCCCCGCGATCGGGCGGACGCCCTGCTCGCACGAGCCCAGGCGCGCGGTGTGTTCGTCGTGACACCCGACAGCGCGACGTCACCGATGGACTCGGCGAACACCCAGCAGATCCCGCGCGCGCAGATCGACGGGCTCGACCGCAGCCGCGACCCCGACACGACCACGCAGCTGCCGGCGTCGCTGATCGAGGAGAACGACCACCCGCTGGCCGGCGCGGCGCCGACCCGCCGGATGGAGGTCCAGGGCGGCCGGCGTCCGCAGTCGACGACACCGCTGAGCACGCCGTCGCCGACGACGCCGATGTCCACGCCGCTGTCGCGCCGGCCCCAGGCCGAGCAGATCACGAGCCCGCTGAAGGAGCCCGATCCGGAGGACACCGGCCTGGTGCCGACGGTGACGCAGAACATCGGCAAGTCCGACCTTTCGCGCCGGCTCGACGGGATCTAGCGGGTCTCGAGCTTCAGCCGCACCGCGAGGCCGAGCTTCACGGCGGCCAGCACCGGCTTCCAGGCGAGCCCCTGGTGCCGGTCGGCGAGGTAGCGGTAGGCGCTAGCGTGGTGGGCGGCCAGCATCTTCTTCGACGCCTGCGACGTCGAGTGCCCGCCCTCGTGCGTGACGCGCGCGGTCGGCGCGTAGACGTTCAACCAGCCGGCTTTGGCGAGCCGGTCGCCGAGGTCGACGTCCTCGAAGTACATGAAGTAGCGCGTGTCGAAGCCGCCGACGGAGTCGAACGCCTCCCGGCGGAACAGCTGGCACGAGCCGGACAGCCAGCCCGAGACGCGCTCGGCCGGGGTGCCGGTCTCCTGCCGGTACTGCTTCGTCCAGGGGTTGCCGGGCCAGACCTTCGCGAAGAGGGCGTGCCCGATCCCGCGCCCGAAGGAGGGAAGCAGCCGCGCCGAGGGGTAGACGGTCCCGCCGACGTCGTGGATCAGCGGCCCGAAGGCACCCCCGCGCGGCCACCGCCGGGCGACCTCGAGCAGCGCGTCGAGCGACCCGGGCTCCCATTCGAGGTCGGGGTTGACGACGACGACCCAGCCGTAGGAGTCATCGAGCTCGGCGACGCCCCGGTTCGCGGCGGTCCCGTAGCCGACGTTTTCCCCGATGGGGAGCAGCTGGACGTTCTTTCGATCGGCGGTGACCCGCTCGAGCGCGCCTTCGACGGACGCGTTGTCCGCGATGACCACCTTGACCTCGCGCTCGGTGGCCTTCTCGAGGGTGTCGAGGAACCGCTCGATGGTGTCCTCGGAGAAGTAGGTCACGGTCACGACGCCGACATCGTCGCCATAGCGGGAGTGCTCAGTCACCCGGCCATTGTCCACGCGTCACGCAGGGCAACCCCGCCACCCCGCAGCCCGTGACGGAACAGTCGACACGCGTGATCAGGAGGTCGACACGCGTGATTGCGAAGCCGACACACCGCACGACGCCTTGTCGACCCCTCAATCACGCGTGTCGACCTCTGAATCACGCGTGTCGACCTCTGAATCACGCGTGTCGGCTCTCGGATCACGGTTCAGCGGGTGCGGAGGTGGCGGGACCAGGCCTTGGCGTACGCCTCCCGGTGCCGTTCCGCGGTCGTGGCCCACGAGAACTCCTTGGCCCGCTGCTGCGCCGCCGTCGCCAGCTCGGCTCGGCGGCCCGGGTCGGCCAGCAGCTCGCTCAACGCCGCCGCGACGTCACCCGCCCCCACTCCGCAGTACGCCACCGCGTCGCCGCCCACCTCGGGCAGGGACAGCCGGCGCGTCGTCAGCACGCACGCGCCGCACGCCATCGCCTCCAGGACCGGCAACCCGAACCCCTCGCCCAGCGATGGGTACGCGACCAGCGAAGCACCGCCCAGGAAGCCCGCCAGCGTCCCGAACGGCAGGTACCCCGCCCGGATCACGCGCAGCCGGTGCGGCACCGCGTCCAGCGCCCGCTCCACCTGCGTGTCCCAGCCCGGCTGGCCGGCCAGCACCAACGCCGGCGCGTCCGGACGTCCGGCCACCGCCCGCGCGAAGCCGCGGATCAACGCCGGCACGTTCTTCCGCGGCTCCAGCGCCCCCAGGAACGCCACGTACGGCGTTCGCCCCAGGCCGACCGCCGCGCGCGCCGCCGCGACCTCCGCCGGGGAGGGCGGGTGGAAACGCTCGCTGTCGACTCCGTGGTGAATCACTTCCAGGGAAGCGTGCCGCACCGGGGCCACGCGGGTCAGCTCCGCGGCCGTCGCCGCCGAAGGCACGACGCACAGCGTTGCCCGCCGGAGCGCCGTCGCCGTCCAGGCGCGGAAGAAACGGGCCTTCACCGACGAGTGCAGCACCGCGTCGGTGAAGAACGTCGCGTCGTGCAGCGTGACCACCGATGCCGCCGACGTCGCCAGCGGCATCGTGTAGTGCGGCGAATGGACGACGTCCGCGCCGAGGCGGCGGGCCAGGCGGGGCAGGGTCGCCTGTTCCCAGGTCAGGCGGGCCGTGCGGGTGGTCGTCGCCGGGGAGGCAGGCACGACCCGGGAGCGCGGTGCCAGCTGATCGTAAAGCTGCAGGTCGCGGGGCTGGCAGACGACGGTGATCCGCGCCCCGTCCGCGTCGAGCGCGGCGACGAGCGAATCCACGTACCGGCCGACCCCGCCGCGGTCCGCGGGAACCGCGGTCGCGTCGATCAGCACCCGGGGGTCATCGCTCACCCCAGCAGAGTACGGCGACGCCCCCGCGCCATGGTGAGGAACTGGCAAACCGGGCTGGTCAGTGCGCGGAACGAGGTTCAGTCGTGCGCGCGGCGGTGGATCGCCCACACGGCCTCCGCCGCTCGGCGCCACGTGAAGGTCCGGGCCCGCTCCCGCCCCGCCCGGGTCAGCTCCGCCGCCCTCGACGGCGACCCCAGCACCTCGCGCAGCGCGGCCGTCAACGCCGCCGCGTCCCCTCGCGGCACCATCAGCCCGGCCCCGCCCGCCACCTCGGCCAGCGCCGGGACGTCGGTGTGCACCACCGGGATCCCGGCCGCCATCGCTTCCAGGAGGCCCAGGCCGAACCCCTCGGCGAGGCTCGGCACGGCCAGCACGTCGGCGCGGCGCAGCACGGTCGCCAGCTCGGCGTCCGACACCTTCCCGAGCACCTGCAGCCGCTCGGCGGGCAGGCCGCGCTCGGCCGCCAGCGCCACCGGGTCGACGCCGCCCCAGCCCGGCTGGCCGGCCAGCACCAGCACCGTGCCCTCCAGCGCCGCGACCGCGTCGACCAGCACGTCGATGCCCTTGCGCGGCTCGATCGTGCCGACCGCCAGCACGTACCGCGCCGGCAGCTCCAGGTCCGCGTCACCGGCCGGCACCCGGACGCCGTGCGGCACCACGCGCACCGGGACGTCCACGTCGATGAGCACCGCCAGCTCGTCGGCGACCGCCCGGGTCGGCACGACCAGCCCGGACGCCCGCCGCGCGGCCCGCGCGATCATCGACCGGTGCCAGCTGACCCCGCGCGCGGTGAGCGTCTCGGGGTGGGTCCACGGCACGGTGTCGTGCACGGTCACGCTCAGCGTTTTCCCGGCGGGCGCGCGCGGCGGCGCGAACGGCGTCGGCGCGTGCACGGCGTCGCCGCCCGGCCACCAGAGCAGGCCCAGCTGCCACGCCGCGACCAGCGCCCGCGGCGGGATCCGCAGCACCCGCGGCCCGTCGACGCCGTCCAGCCGCGCCGCGTCGACGTCGGCGTGCCGCGCGACCACGCTGGACACCGTCCAGCCCGGCGGCGCGGTCTTCGCGAGCGCGGGCAGCAGCTCGGCCGTGTAGCGCCCGGTGCCACCGGGCACCGGCGCGAGGAGCTGCTCGGCGAGCACGACCAGTTCGGGCACGCGGCTATTGTGCGGGACGTGACCGCGAATCCCGCCACCACGGTGGTAGTCGTGACCTGGCGGGGCGCCGGGCAGATCACGGCCTGCCTCGACGCGCTCGCCGCGCAGACCCGTCCACATCGGACGCTCGTGGTCGACAACGCCTCCGCCGACGGCACGGCCGCCCTGCTCGCGGCCCACTCTTCGCACCCGCAAGTCGTCCGGCTGCCGCGCAACACCGGGTACGCGGGCGCGCTCGCCGTCGCCCTGGAAAAGGTCCAGACCCCGCTCATGGCGTGGCTGAACGACGACGCCGAACCCGCACCGGACTGGCTCGCCACGCTGGAGGACACCCTCGTAAAGGCGCCGCTGGCCGCCGCGGCGACGTCCCGGCTCGTGCGTCCCGACGGCACCACGCAGTCCGCCGGCGTGCGGCTGACCGCCGACGGCCACGGCGCCGACGTCACCGAACCCGCCGGCGAGGTGTTCGGCTTCTGCGGCGGCGCGGCCCTGCTGCGCACCGACGCGCTCAGGAGCGTGCACGGCGTCCCGGCCGGATTCTTCTGTTATTACGAGGACACCGACACGGCGTGGCGGCTGCGGCTGGCCGGGTGGGACGTCGTCGCGGCGCCCGACGCCCGCGTCCGGCACGCCCACGGCGTCAGCAGCGAGCTGGGGTCGCCCCTGTTCCACCGCTGGAACGAGCGCAACCGCCTGCTCATGCTGCTGCGCTGCGCGCCCCGCGGCGTCGCGGTGAACCAGCTGCTCCGATTCGCCGTGTTGACAGCGGTGCTGCCGCTGCGCCCCGGGCGGCCGGCGGCGGCGAACTTCCGGTTCGGCCTGCGCTGCCGCGTGCTGGCCGAGGTGGGTGTGCGGCTACCAGCGACGTTGCGGACCCGGCGCAAGATCACCCGCCGCGCGGCTCTCGGCCGAGGCGCGGTCTGGGAGGCATGGGCGGGCCTTTAAGCTTGCTGGCAATCCGACGACAGGAGCTGGCTTTGGCGCAGGGGGAACCGCAACCGCTCGTCTCGGTGATCGTGGTCAACTACCACGGCGCCGACGACACGATCACCTGCCTGCGCGCGCTCGCCGAGCACGACTACCCCGAGCTCGAGCTGATCTGCGTCGACAACTCCGCCGACCCGGCCGAAGCCGCGCGCCTCCGCGAGGCCGTCCCGCAGGCCCAGGTCGTCGAGGCCGGCCGCAACACCGGTTTCGCGGGCGGCTGCAACCTCGGCGCGAAGCACGCGAAGGGCACCGTCCTCGGCTTCCTCAACAACGACGCCCGCCCCGCGCCCGGCTGGGTCTCCGCCGCCGTCGCCGAGCTGCGCGCCCAGCCCGGCGTGGCCGCCGTGGCCAGCAAGGTCCTCGACTGGGACGGCACCGGCACCGACTTCGTCGACGGCGGCCTCACCTGGTTCGGCATGGGCTACAAGCGCCACGCCGGCACGCCGCTGGCCGACGTCCCGGCCGCCGAGCACGAGGCCGCCAAGGACGTCCTGTTCGGCACCGGCTCGGCGATGTTCGTCCGGGCGGGCGTATTCGCCGAGCTCGGCGGCTTCGACGAGCGGTTCTTCATGTTCTACGAGGACGTCGACCTCGGCTGGCGGCTCAACCTGCGCGGCTGGCGCGTCCGGTACGTGCCGGAGTCGCTGACGTTCCACCGCCACCACGCCACGATGGCCTCGGTCGACGCCCCGGAAACCGGCCGCGAGACGTTCCTCCTGGAACGCAACGCCCTGGCCGCGCTCTACAAGAACCTCTCCGACGAGACCCTGGTCAGGGCGCTGCCCGCGGCGCTCGCCCTGGCCGTGCGCCGGGCCACCGCCCGCGGCGAGCTGGACGCCACCCAGCTGGACCTCGAACACGGCGTCGGCCCGGTCGAGTCCGGCGACGTCGCCATCCCGCGCACCACGCTCGCCGGGCTCCTCGCGATCGACCAGTTCGTCGAGCAGCTGCCGTTGCTGGCCGAGTCGAGGGCGGTCGAACAGGCTGCCCGCGTCCGCACCGACGCCGACCTGCTTCCGTTGCTGCGCAAGGCATTGGAGCCCGCGTACCCGCTGCCGCGCTACCTGGCCGCGCACGACATCCTCGTCGAGGCGTTCGGCATCGAGAAGGCGTTCGGGCAGCGCCGGAAGATCCTGGTGATCACCGGCGACGCGCTCACCGAGCGGATGGCCGGCCCGGCGATCCGCGCCTGGAACATCGCCCTCGCGCTCGCCGCCGAGCACGACGTCCACCTCATCACCACCAACCCCCTGGCCACGCCGCCGCCCGCGCCGTTCCGGGTCGGCGCGGGCAAGCACCGCGAGCTGGACGCGCCGATCGCCTGGGCCGACGTCGTCGTCCTGCAGGGGCACGTGCTGGAGCTGGCGCCGTCGCTGAAGAAGCAGCACAGCGGCAAGATCGTCGTCGCCGACCTGTACGACCCGATGCACCTGGAACTGCTGGAGCAGGGCAAGGGCGTCCCCGACGACCAGCGCGCGGCCGACCTCGCCGGCGTCACCCGCGTCCTCGACGCCCAGCTCGAACGCGGCGACTTCTTCCTCTGCGCGTCCGAGCGGCAGCGGCACTTCTGGCTCGGCCACCTCGCCGCGATGGGCCGGCTTTCGCCGCGCCTCTACGACGCCGACCCGACGACGCAGTCGCTGCTCGCGGTCGTCCCCTTCGGCCTGCCCCCGGAAGCGCCGGTGCGCACCGGGCCGGGACTGCGCTCGTCGCTGGGCATCGGCGGCACCGACCACGTCGTGCTGTGGGCGGGCGGGGTGTACAGCTGGTTCGACCCGCTGACCCTGGTCCGCGCGATCGATCGCCTGCGGCGCAACCGCAGCGACGTCCGGCTCGTGTTCCTCGGCATGAAGCACCCGAACCCCGAGGTCGCCGAGATGGACATCGGCGTGCGGACGATCCGGCTGGCCGACGCGCTGGGGCTGACCGGCAAGCACGTCTACTTCAACGAGCAGTGGGTTCCTTACCACGAGCGCCAGAACTGGCTGCTGGACGCGAACTGCGGCGTCACGACGCACTACGAGCACGTCGAGACGACCTTCGCGTTCCGCACCCGGGTCCTGGACTACCTGTGGGCGGGCCTGCCGATCGTCACCACCGACGGCGACGCGTTCGCCGACCTGGTCCGGACCGAACGCCTCGGCGTCGTCGTCCCGGCCGAAGACGACGCCGCCCTGGCCGACGCGCTCGAAAAGGCGTTGTACGACGAGGAATTCGCCGCGGGCTGCGTCGAGCGGCTCGCCGTCGTCGCGCAGCGGTTCGCGTGGCCCGAGGCGCTGAAGCCGCTGGTGGAGTTCTGCCGCGACCCGCGCCCGGCGGCCGACCGGCTGCCCGGCTCGGCGGACCTGGTGACGACGCCGCCGATCCGCGGCCGGGCGATGCTGCGGCGGGACCTGGACCTGATCCGCGAATACCTCGACGCCGGCGGGCCCGCGGAGCTGGCCCGGCGCGTGGGCGGTCGCGCGGTGAAGGTCGCGAAGCAACGGCTCCGCCGTGGCTAGGTCTCTGAGTGTTCTCCTCGACGGCACCCCGCTGCTCGGCGCGCGCACCGGGATCGGCCGCTACACGGCCGCGCTGAGCGAAGAACTGGTCTCGATCCCGGAGGTCGACACGCGCGCGGTGGCGTTCACCCTGCGCGGCTGGCGGCGGTTGCGCCACGTGCTCCCGTACGGCGCGCGCGCCCGGGGGATGCCGGTGGCGGCGCGGCTGCTGCGGGCGGCGTGGCTGCGGTCGGACTTCCCGCCGGTGGAGCTGTTCGCCGGCCCGACGGACGTGGTGCACGGGACGAACTTCGTGCTCCCGGGCCGCCTCCGCGCGGCGGGCGTGGTGACGATCCACGACCTGGCGTTCCTGGACAACCCGGCCGAGCTGGCCCCGAGCGACCGCGGCTTGCCGGCCCTGGTCCGCCGCGGCGCCCGCCGCGCCAACGTCATCTGCACCCCGACGGCGGCGGTGGCGGACGCGGTGGCCGAGCGCCTCGACGTCTCCCGCGAGAAGATCGTGGTGACCCCGCTGGGCGTGAACCCGGCGTGGTTCACCGCCCGCCCCCCGGACGACGAGCGCCGCGCGCGCCTCGGCTTGCCGGCGCGGTATCTGTTGTTCGCGGGCGCGGCGGGCCCTCGCAAGGGCTTGGACTGGCTGACCCGGGCCCACGACGCGGCCCCGGACCTGCCGGACCTGGTGTTCGCCGGCCCGGGCCCGTTCCCCCGCGGCCCGCGACGGTTCCAGACCGGCTATCTGTCCGATGTGGACCTCCGCACGGTGGTGGCGGGCGCATCGGCCCTGGTGCTGCCTTCGCGCGACGAGGGGTTCGGCCTGCCGGTCCTGGAGGCGATGGCCTCCGACGTCCCGGTGGTGTGCACGGACATCCCGGCCCTGCGCGAGGTGGCGGGCGAGTGCGCGAGCTTGGTCCCGTACGGCGACGTGGACGGCTTGGCGGCCGCGCTGCGAACGGCGGTGACGGACCCGCACGCGGTGGCGACCTCGGCATCCCGGCGAGCCCACGCGGCCAACTTCACGTGGCGAACGTGCGCCGAGCTGACGGTCGGCGCCTACCGGCTGGCCTCAGGGCGTCACTGACCTCTTGTAGGCGGCGAGGACACCGTCGGGCGACCCGCTCAGGCGGATCCGGCCTTCGTCCATCCACAGGGCGCCGGTGCACAGTTCTCCGAGCAGTTCGTCGGAGTGCGAGGCGAAGACCAGGATCCCGGACCGGTCGCTTCGCGGGCAAGGACCAGCTCCTGTTCGCGGTGAAGGATCAGCTGCTCAGCCGTTGAAGGCGAGCGTCGGCGAAGCCCTCCGCGACCCGCCACCCGGGGTCCGCGCGGTCGTCGGCGCGTTCACCCAGGCCTTGGCGGGCCACCATCCAGCAGGCCTTCGTCGAAGCCGTGGGCGACAGCCCGGCCGTCCGGACGGCCGCCCGGACCGTCATCGGCGCCTGCGTGCACCGCGCCGCCACCCGCCACTACTGGCCCGACGGCCTGGACTGGACCACGTGGGCCGCCGAGACGACCGCGATGACACTCGCTTACTCGGCACCCTCGAAGTAGGCGTCCAGCGCCGCTTCCCACGACCGCAGCGGCGTCAACCCGGCCTCCACCCACGAAGCCGGCGACAGCACCGAGTACGCCGGACGCGGCGCGGGCCGCGGGAACTCCGCCGTGGTGCACGGCTTCACCCGGGACGGATCCGCCCCCAAGTGCGCGAACACCGCACGCGCGAACCCGCACCAGCTCACCGCACCCGAGTTCGTGCAGTGCAGCACCCGTGCCGCCGGCCCCTCCCCCGCGACCACCCGTGAAGCCAGCTCCAGCAACCCCGCCGCCAGGTCGGCCGTCCACGTGGGACCGCCCACCTGATCGTCCACAACGGACAGTTCCGGCCGGGAAGACTCCAAAGCCGCCATGGTCTTCACGAAGTTCGACCCCGACTTGCCGTACAGCCAGGACGTCCGTACCACCCACGACGACGCCCCGGACCCGAGCACCGCGTCCTCGCCCGCCGCCTTCGTGCGGCCGTACGCCGACCGAGGCCCCAGTTCGTCCGTGGGCTCGTACGGCTGCGAAGCGTCTCCGGAGAACACGTAATCCGTCGACACGTGGATCAGCGGCACCTGCCGTGACGCGCACGCCGCCGCCAGGACGCGGGGGCCGTCCGCGTTCACCGCGAACGCCCGCTCCTCGTCCGTCTCGGCCTTGTCGACCGCCGTGTAGGCCGCCGCGTTGATCACCACCGGCGCCGAACCCGCTGCCCGGGCCCGCTCGGCCAACGCGCCGACCGCGGCCAGTACCTGGCCCGTCGCCGTCACATCCAGTTCGGCCGAACCCGGAGCCACGACGTCCACCGAAGCGGACGCCAGTGCGGCGAGATCCCGGCCGAGCTGCCCGGAACCCCCGGGCACAAGCACCGTCAGCGGCACAGAAACTTCCCCTACTTCTTCAGCGCGGCCCGCTCGGCCAGCGGTTCCCACCACGCACGATTGTCCCGGTACCAGGCCACCGTCCCGGCCAGACCGTCTTCGAAGGAAACGCGCGGAGCGTACCCCAGCTCCTCGCTGATCTTCGTGATGTCCACCGAATACCGGCGGTCGTGGCCCTTCCGGTCCTCGACCGGCTCGACGCTGTCCCAGCCCGCGCCGACGGCCTCGAGCAGCTTCTCCGTCAGCGAGCGGTTCGTCAGCTCGGTGCCGCCGCCGATGTTGTAGATCTCGCCCGGGCGGCCGCCGTCGGCGACCAGCTGGATGCCGTGGCAGTGGTCGTCCACGTGCAGCCAGTCACGGACGTTGAGGCCGTCGCCGTACAGCGGCACCTTCCGGCCGTCGAGCAGGTTCGTCACGAACAGCGGGATGACCTTTTCCGGGAACTGGTACGGACCGTAGTTGTTGGAACACCGGGTGATGCACACCGGCAGCCCGTGGGTGCGGAAGAACGACCGCGCCACCAGATCCGACGACGCCTTCGACGCCGAGTACGGCGAATTCGGCTCCAGCAGGTGGTCTTCGGACCACGAACCGTGCTCGATCGAGCCGTACACCTCGTCGGTGGACACGTGCACGAACTTCGAGACGCCCGCTTCCAGCGCCGCCTGCAGCAGGTTCTGCGTGCCGAGCACGTTCGTCAGCACGAAGTCGGCGGCACCGAGGATCGAGCGGTCCACATGCGACTCCGCGGCGAAGTGCACGACGAGGTCCACACCGGTCATCACGTCGGCCACCAGTGCCGTGTCGCAGATGTCGCCGCGGACGAACCGCAGCCGCGGGTCGGCGGCCACGGGGGCCAGGTTGGCCTCGTTGCCCGCGTAGGTGAGCTTGTCCAGCACCACCACCTCGGCGTCGCGCAACGCCGGGTAGGCGCCGGTCAGCACCTGCCGGACGTAGTGCGACCCGATGAAGCCGGCACCACCGGTGACCAGGACCCGCATCTTCCCGCCTTTCCCTCGCGCCCCGGAGGGGCAATCCGCCCCCAGCCTACGGAGGTCCCACAACACCCTCAGTAGAGTCTCGGTGGAGGCACGCTGGTGTCCTGGGGGAAGTACGGGGTCACAGGGGAGGAAGCGCGTGACCGAACAGGCTGCGCCGACCATCCCGGCGCGCCGGGGGCGGACCGGCCACGGTGTCGCGGTCTTCGCCCGCCGCGGCGGCAAGGTCGTGGTGTCCCTGCTGTCCGTCGCCATCCTGGCGCTGACCTGGTACGGCTGGAACTACATCGGCGACCCGAACACCGGCCTGACGACCACGAACGTGTTCGCCGACACCGAAGCGCACGCGAAGCCGCTCGACGGCGCGGTCGACATCCTGCTGGTCGGCCAGGACAGCCGCACCGACGCGCAGGGCAACCCGCTGCCCCGCGAGGTGCTGGACATGCTGCACGCCGGCGTCTCCGACGGCGAGCTGAACACCGACACGATGATCCTCGTGCACATCCCCCAGAACGGGAAGCAGGCGATCGCGATCTCGTTCCCCCGCGACTCGTGGGTGGAGCTGACCGGCGGCTTCGGCAAGCACAAGCTCAACAGCGCGTTCGTCTACGCGTACACGGACACTTACCGGGCGTTGCAGCGCCAGGGCATGACCGACCTCAAGGAAGCCGACGCGCAGGCAAAAGTCGCAGGGCGGAAGAACCTCATCGCCACGATCGAGAAGTTCATCGGCAAGCCGGGCATGATCGACCGCTACGCCGAGGTCAACCTGGCGAGCTTCTACGAGATCACCAAGTCCATCGGCGGCGTCGAGGTCTGCCTCAAG
This sequence comes from Amycolatopsis sp. NPDC003731, assembly GCF_053586895.1. Classification (NCBI taxonomy): domain Bacteria; kingdom Bacillati; phylum Actinomycetota; class Actinomycetes; order Pseudonocardiales; family Pseudonocardiaceae; genus Amycolatopsis; species Amycolatopsis sp. NPDC003731. Next base: position 22,986 of record NZ_JBSFNC010000106.1, read on the forward strand.
GGTCCGGTCAAGGAAACGAAGTCCGGCGTCGACCTGCCGGGCGGCCGCCAGACGATCGAAGGCGTGCAGGCGCTCGCGTTCGTCCGCCAGCGCTACGGCCTGCCCAACTACGACCTCGACCGGATCGCGCGGCAGCAGGCGTTCCTGTCCGGGCTGGCCCGCAAGGTGATCTCGACCGACGTGCTGACCAGCCCCGGCAAGATCGCCGATCTGGTGGCGGCGGTGAAGAAGTCCGTGGTGCTGTCCCAGGGCTGGGACCTGACGGAGTTCGCCGAGCAGATGCGCGGCCTGACCGGCGGCCGGATCGAGTTCCACACCATTCCGACGCTGGGCAACGCGACCATTGGCGGCGCCGACGTGCTGCGCGTCGACCCGGCCCAGGTGGCGGCGGAGGTGACGCGGCTGACGTCGGACGGCGACACCCCGGCCACGCCGACGTCGACGCAGCTGGCCGGCGCGCAGGCCGTCACGGTCGAGCTGTTCGACGGTTCGGGTTCGCCGTCGCTGGCCGGCCAGACGCACGCCACGCTGCAGAGCAAGGGCTTCACGCTCGCCGCGGACCAGCGGCTGAGCACCCGCAACGCCACCGTCATCCGCTACCACCCGGGCGACGACACCGCGCTGGGCCTGGTCAAGCAGGCGCTGGGCACCGCGGCGCAGGCCGAGCCGGACCGGGACGTCCCGGCCGGGCACGTGCGCGTGCTGCTGGGCAAGGACCTGCGGAACTCGGCCGCCGGAGCCGGTGGCGCGCCGACGTCGCCGGCCACGAAGCCGCCGGTGGCCCCGGCCACCCCCGCCGCGCCGCCGATCACGGCGGGCGACGTCCCCTGCGTCAACTAGACTGGGTACGCAGGGTGTTCGGGGGAGGAAAGCCAGCGTGGCAGACGACCAGGAAGAACCGGAGGCGAAAGCCGAGCCGGTAACGCTGAGCGACGACTGGAAGCCGTCGCCGTTTCCGCGGCAAGCGCCTGCGCCTTCGCGGGTGCGTCGCGCAGGGCGGGTGACGCGCCGCGTGGCGGTCGGCTTGGTGTCCCTGCTCGCGCTCGGTGCCAGCGGCTACGGCTACGTCACCAAGGACCAGCTGCAGAGCACGGTCCCGACGACCGACGCGCTCACCCCGCGGGCCGGCGAGCCCGCGCCGCCGCCCGCGGACGACGGCGCCGAGGACATCCTGCTCGTCGGCAGCGACGCGCGCACGGACGCGCAGGGCAACGCGCTGCCGCCGCGGGTGCTGCGGCAGCTGCGCACCGAAGCCAACGACGGCGCGGTGAACACCGACACGATGATCCTGCTGCGGGTGCCGAAGAACGGCGGCAAGCCGTCGGCGGTCTCGATCCCGCGCGACACCTGGACGGCCATCCCGGGCCGCGGCGAAGCCAAGATCAACTCGGCGTACGGCGTCGCGAAGGCGCGCGCGGCGCAGGCGATGCGGGGGCAGGGCGAGCGCGACCAGGCGAAGATCGAACGCGACTCCGACACCGAAGGCCGCCGCGTGCTGGTGCAGGCGCTGCAGGACCTGACGCAGGTGCGGATCGACCACTACGCCGAGATCAACCTGCTGGGGTTCTACCTGATGACCGAGGCGCTCGGCGGCGTCAAGGTGTGCCTGAACCACGCGACCGAGGACAAGGACTCGGGCGCGAACTTCCGCCGCGGCGAGCAGACGGTCTCGGGCGGCGAGGCGCTGTCGTTCGTCCGGCAGCGCAAGAACCTGCCGCGTGGCGACCTGGACCGGATCGTGCGGCAGCAGGCGTTCCTGTCGTCGGCGCTGCACCAGCTGCTGTCGGCGGGCACGCTGACCAGCCCGGGCATGCTGAACGACCTGATGGACGCGGTCCACCGGTCGCTGACCCTGGACCCGGGCCTCGACCTGCTGCAGTTCGCGCAGCAGGCGAAGGGGATCGCGTCGGGCGACCTGACGTTCGCGACGATCCCGGTGGTGACGGCGAACGGCCGCAGCGCGGACGGGCAGAGCATCGTCCAGATCGACCTGAAGGCGGTCCGCGAGTTCGTGGCGGGCCTGGCGGGCCGTCCCGCCCCGGCAGCGGCGGCCCAGGCCCCGGCGGGCGGCGGTTCCGGTGGCGGCTCGGGCAGCGGCGCCGCCCCCGCCGCGGCGCCGCTGCTCGAGGCCTCCCCCGGAGTCACCTGCGTCAACTGAAGTCGACGCGGTGCTCCTCGACCCACTGGCGGAACGTCCGCGGCGCGTGGCCGGTCACCTCGCGGACCACGTCCGTCACCACCGACGGCTCCCGCACCGTCCGCTCCCAGGCCCCGAGCACGGACGCCGGCACGTCCGGCGGCCAGCCCAGCGCCAGCATGCGCTCGATGGCCTGCTCCTTCGTCAGCTCTTCGACCCGCAACGGCCGGCCGAGAACGTCCGAAAGCACCTCGGCCTGCTCGCGGAACGAGATCGGCTCCGGGCCCGTCAGCGCGAGCGACTCCCCGTCGTGCGAGCCGTCGATCAGGATCCGGGTCGCGACGTCGGCGATGTCCCGCTCGTGGATCGCCCCGATCCGCGAGTCGGGGTACGCCGTGCGGACCACTCCCTCGGCGACGTCGGCGCGCCAGCCCAGGGTGTTCGTCGCGAACGCGCCCGGGTTCAACGCCGTCGAAGCGAACGACCCCGCGGCCAGGGCCTGCTCGACCGCGCGGTGCAGCCCCGCGATCCGGCTGTGCTCGGCATCCGGTTCGAGGGTCGCGGCCGACGACAGCAGCACGACGTGCCGCACGCCGGCCGCCTCGGCCGCCTTCACGAATCCTTCGATGCCCTGCGGACGCGTGTACAGGAAGGCGGCGGAGACACCGTCGAGCGCGGGCTCCAGCGTCGAGGCGTCTTCCAGGTCCGCGCTCACCTTTGCGACGCCGTCCGGCACGTCGAGCTTCGCGGCGTCACGGCTCGACGCGCGCACGTCCTGACCGGCCGCGACGAGGGCGTCGACCACCGCGCGCCCGACGTGTCCGGTGGCTCCGGTGACGAGAATCGTCATGCTGTCCCCCAGCTCCCGAGATAATTTTGCTTTCAAAGCAAACGTACTGAGGACGGTCAGCCGGTGTCAACCGGCGCGGCGCGCGGTCCGCGCTTTAGCCTTGTCCCCATGAGCCTGACCGACGAGCTGCTGCGCCCGCTGCCGGCCGCCCAACCGTTGATCACCCACTACGACGACCAGCTGGGCAGCCGCGTCGAGCTGTCCGTGGCGACCACCGCGAACTGGGCGGCGAAGACGGCCAACTGGCTGACCGAGGAGTTCGACGTCGAGCCGGGCGACGCCGTGGCGGTGCAGCTCCCGGCGCACTGGCAGACCGTCGGCGTGCTGCTCGGGGCGTGGTGGTGCGGGGCGCGCGTGGTGACCGAAGGCGCGGGCGCGCGGGTGGCGTTCGTCGGGCCGGACGACCCGGAACCGACCGGCGCGGCGGCCACCGCCGTCGTGACGCTCGACCCGATGGGCCGCGGCCTCGCCGAGCCGCCCGGCGGCGGTGCGTTCGACTACCTGAGCGAGGCGCGGCTGGCCGGCGACCAGTACCGCCCGCTGTTCCCGATCCCCGGCAGCACGGCCGCGCTCTTCGAGTCCACTGTGGAGGAGGTGCTGGCCGAAGCCAGGGCCCGCGCGGCGAAACTCGGCCTCACCGCCGGCGACCGGGTGCTGTCCACCCGGGACTGGACCGAGCCGGAGGGCATCCTCGACGGCCTGCTCGTCCCCCTGGCCGCGGGCGTCCACCTGGTCCACATCAGCAACGCGGACCCGGCGAAGCTGGACGCCCGCCGCGAGGCGGAACGCACCACGGCGGACCTCCCGGCGTGAAACGGGTGAAGGCCACCTCGGTGAGGTGGCCTTCACCGCGCTTGCGGCTCAGGCGTTCTGCAGCTCGCCCGCCTCGACGTCGCGGCGGGCGCGCCTGCGGCCCCACAGCAGGTGGTCGAGCGAGATCCGGCCGCCGTTGAAGCCGAGGGCGAGCCCGGCGAGCGCGAGCACCAGGACCAGCTCGTAGCCGCCCTGGCCGGTCAGGCCGTTGTCGATGTGCACCGAGAGCAGCGCGCCGACCGAGATCACGACGTAGCCGATGCCGACGAGCGGCAGCAGGAAGCCCACGATGAAGGCGACCGAGCCGAGGATCTCGACCGTCATCGCGAAGACCGCGGCGGCCGTCGGCAGCGGGATGCCCGCCATCTCGAAGAACTTCGCCGTGCCGTCGATGCCGTTGTTCCACTTCTGGAGCCCGTGCGCGAGGAAGACGACCGCGACGCCGATCCTCCCCAGCAACAGGGCCACGTCCTTGAATCGTCCGAACATCGGTTTCAGCTCCCGGGTAGGTGAATATTCAACTGACCCGACCCAAAGTAGGGCACCGAGCACCCGGACCCGAAGCTCCGGACGGTGATCGACAGGAAACCGACAGGCACGCCCTCAGCGCTTGTGCGCCCAGGCCGCGCCGAAGCAATAGGCGCCGAACGCGGCGAGGCCGAGCGCCACGACGGTGAGCAGAACCGGGCCGAACGGCTGGGCGGCGAGCGTCTTCAGGGCCGCGTCCAGCCCGCCGGCCTTGTTCGGGTCGGCCTGGAAGCCGGCGATGGCCAGCAGGATCGCGACGACGGCCAGGACGACACCCTTCGCCAGGTAGCCGGTGGTGCCGACCCCGCCGATCCAGCGCTTGGTCTTGCCCGGCAGTTCGGTCGTGTTCAGGTCCTCGAGGAACTTCTTCTTCGCACCCTTGACGCCGGCGGCGATGGCGACTCCCAGCACGCACGCGGCGGCGATCACGACCAGCGCCGGCCCGGCCGGCAGCTGGAGCAGCTTGGCGGTGAACTCCTGCTGGTTCTGGTTGCTGGACCCGCCTCCGCTGCCGGTGGCGATGCGGATGGCGCTGATGCCCAGCGCGATCACGACGACACCGCGCGCGGCCGCGCCGATCCGCTTGCGCGTCCGCTTGCCGCCGCTGACCCACTCGTAGCCGGTCGCGGCCATCATGAACTGCCAGAGCCCGAACAGGATCAGGCCGACGGCGACGATCCAGAGCAGGACCTGCCCGAACGCCGTCGAGCCGATCTGCTCCAGGGCACCCTTCTGGTCGGCCTGCTCGCTGTCGCCGAAAGCGACCTGCAGGGCCAGGTAGGCGATGACGAGGTGCACGACGCCGTAGCACGCCATGCCGGCGCGGCCGAGCAGTTGCGCGGTGTTGCTCTTTTCGCCTCGTTCGGCGGTGGCCTCTGTCCGGTTCATGCCTGCTGGAGTACCCACGCCCGACCCCGTTCCGCTCGGCCAAGCGGCCTAATCACTTGCTGTGCCTGGGACGATCCGCTCATGGACAACCCGCTGCTCGGCTACTGGTCGGAACAGGAGGTCTACCCGAACGACCCCGAGTACTCGGACCTGGGCTTCCGCCCGGACGGGTCGGGCTGGATGTACTGGGCGAGCTGGAGCACCGAATTCCTCGTCCACCGGTTCCGCTGGCACGTCCCGGCACCGGGCCGGCTGACCGCCCGGCTGCACCTGACCGTCGGCGGCGAGTGGTCGGTGGCCGACGGGGACGTCACGCACCAGGTCGAGTACCGGGAGAAGACCGACACGGTCGTCGAGCTCGGCTGGGCGATCGAACCGGACTCGGAGCTGACCCTGGACCGCCCGCTGGCCGACCTGTGCGGCACGCGGTTCCGGCCGGTCGCGGCGGGCGGCACCGATCCGACGGTGACGGCGGCTTAGGCCGGGCGGCGCCGCACCTCGTCGAGACCGGCCCAGCCGCCGTTGACCGCCAGCAGCGTCAGGACCTCTTCCGCCTGCTCGGCGAACCGGGCGAGGTCCTCGTGCAGCAGGGCCGCGCGCTCGCCGTCCAGCTGGTCGAAGTCATCGAACCACAGCGAGATCGCCGAGCCCGCCGTGACGGCGAGGCCCTGCGTCAGGCTCAGGAACCCGGCCGACGGCTCATCGGCGGCCGCGCGGTAGGCGGTCTCGATCTCGTCGCACGCGGCGAGCAGGTCACGCAGCTGGCGGACGGCGCCGGCCGGGGTCCCGTCCCAGGCGGCGGTCGGCCAGGCGCGATCGGACAGCTCGAGCCACAGCCGCCAGCCGGCGACCAGCTCGGCTTCGTCGTGGGGCGTCCAGGACGCCGGAACCGGCCAGTACATGCTTCGAGGGTGACACCGCCGGAGCGCAAATCCGCCCCGGCGGTGGGTTATGTCTCATGTGGCGAAACTCAGCCGAGGACGGGCGGCACGAAGACACACGGCGGCGTCTTCGCGTGCGCGGGATCGAGCGCGTTGAGCACCAGCCCCTGCGCGACGGGGTCGTAGGTGATGCCGAGGTGGTCGGTGAAGTCGAGCACGCAGACGTCCTGCAGCAGGATGTTCCGCACGTTCGACGCGGGGGCGAGGAAAGCGCTCGTGTACGGCGTCACGACGTCGTCGTAGCGGGTCTGGATGACGGTGTACCGGATGCCGGGCACGGTTTCCCCGCCGGCGTTGAGGTCGGCGAGGAAATCCGAGCCGACGGCCTGGTCGTTGCAGGCCTGGCAGACGGCCCCGAGCGCGGCGGGGACCCCGGGGATCATCTCGAGGGTGCTCAGCAGCCCGAAGAGATCGGTCCCGTGGTTGGACGGCGACAGCCCGACGAGCCGGCTGATCTTGTCCGCGCCCCCGAGGTACTTGATCCAGTACCGGATGTTCATCCCACCCTGCGAGTGCCCGACGACGTCGAGCTTCGCGGCCCCGGTGGCGGCGAGGATCCGTTCCCCGAAGGCGGCAAGCGCTTTCGCGGTGTCGGCGACGGGCCCGACGGTCTGCAGGAAGGAGCCGGGGGCGCCGCCGAAGTTCCCCGCGAAGACGCAGTACCCGGCGTCGGCGAGCTTCTGCGAGAGGTTGGCCCAGTTTTCGTAGGCGTTGGCGGTGGTCCCGTTGGAGAGGAGAACCGGGTTGGGGTGCTGCGCGCTCGGTTTGCAGTTCCAGTCGTTGGCCCCAGGAGGAGCGATGGTGGGCGCCCCGAGCGAGTAGACGGCGGCGGTGAGGATGGTGGGCTGCACGGGCCCGGTCGGTTCTCGTTCGGCCGTATGACCGGTCCCGGCCCCCAGTGCGAGTGCCGCCACCGCGGCGACGACCGTCGTGAGCCACCTGCGCGTCGTTGCGCCCATCCGCTTCACCTCTCTGTGAACCGATGGTGACCCGCGTCACCGCACGTTCAACGCGCGAGTAACTTGTTCGAACCTCCCCCTAGTGGGTCATTTTCCGCCGACGGCGAGGGCGTCCCGGAAATAGCCGGCGAGCTTCTCGACGGCGGGGTCGATGTACTCCTTCTTGTCGTAGAGGTCGACGTGGCTCGCGCCCTCGATCCAGTGGAGCTCCTTGGGGCCGGTGGCGCGCTGGTGGACGTCGACGGCCATCCAGGAAGTGACGGCCCGGCTGCCGACGATCTGGAGCAGCGGGCGCGGGGCGATGAGCGGAACGGCGTGGAAGGCGTCGAAGGATGCCAGCTTGTCGACGCTCGGCCAGGCGAGGGACTTCGCGGACCGCTCGTGCTCGCCGCGCGGGGTGCAGTAGTACTCGAAACCCTCGACACCGTGCTCACCGCCGAGCGCACCGGCCTGTTCGGCGGTCTCGGGGAACATGGTCAGGACGCCGGGGTCGTCCCCCCGCGCGGCGGCGGTGCGAGCCTGGGCGGCGAGGTCGAGCAGGCCCTGGAAGACGGCGGGATCCTGGGTGCCGTCGGCACCGAACCGGAACTGGCGGGCGACGTCGGCCCCGCTGGCGGTGGCGACGGCCTTGACGCGGTGGTCGCCCCCGGCCGCGGCGAGCGAGTAGCCACCGGAAGCGCAGATGCCGAGCAGCCCGATGCGGTCGGCGTCGACCTCCTCCCGGGTGATGAGGAAGGAGACAGCGGCCTTGAAGTCTTCGACCCGCTGGGCGGGGTCTTCGAGCCCGCGGGGCAGGCCGCCGGACTCGCCCTGGTAGGCGGCGTCGAAGGCGAGGGTGACGAAGCCGCGTTCGGCCATCAGCCGGGCGTAGGTGCCGGCGGTCTGTTCCTTGACCCCGGTCCCGGGGTGCCCGACGACGAGGGCGGGCCACGGCCCGGCGGCCGGCGTGTCGGGGGTGTGGAGGTGGGCGGCGAGTGTGATGCCGGCGCTGTCGAAGGTGACGGTGGTCCTGGCCATCGGGGGTGTTCTCCTCGAGACGTGGTGGTCGTTGCTCCACCACAGTCCGTCGGTTCCGCCCCGGGCGGGAGAGCGGGTTCCTGCCTGGGAAAGACCTTGCCCCCCTTCGAGCGCGGCGGCGCGGGGACACTGGAGGCATGACACCGGATTCCGGCCCCCGGGCGCTGGGCGCGTTCCTCAAGGCCCGCCGCGCCCAGCTGACCCCGCGGGACTGCGGCCTCCCGGACCGGGCGGCGGGCCGCCGGGTCACCGGCCTGCGCCGCGAAGAGGTCGCCGGGCTGGCGGCGATCAGCGTGGACTACTACACGCGCCTGGAGCAGGGCCGCGTCCGGGCCTCGGCACCGGTGCTGATCACCCTGGCGAAGGCGTTGCGCCTGGACGAAGACCAGCAGCGCTACCTGTACGAGCTGGCCGGCCGGGCCGACGCCCTCCCCCGCAGGCGCCGGCCCGCGCAGCGCGTGCGTCCGGCCATGAGCAGGCTCCTGGCCCAGCTCACCGGAACCCCGGCGCTGGTGCTCGGCCGGCGCCTGGACATCCTGGCCTGGAACCCCGCGGCCACGGCCCTCTTCACCGACTTCGCGGCGATCCCCCCGCACCAGCGCAATTACCTGCGCTTGCTGTTCACGAACCCGGCGGTCCGCGAACTCCACGAGAACTGGCAGCACGACGCCCGCGAGGCAGTGGCGGCCCTCCGCATGGAGGCGGCGGCCGACCACCACAAGGAGCCGACCATGCTCGACGCCGACGTCCGCCGCATCCTCGCCACCACCGCGATCGGTCACCTCGCGACCGTCCTGCCCGAC